>NZ_PHOA01000050.1 GCF_003687455.1 Kocuria tytonicola
GGTGCTGCACACCGACTCGGAGGGCCGAGCCCCGGGCGGCTCCGGGTCCGCCTCCGATCTCGGTGGCCTCCCCCCGCGGCGCACGCCCGCCGCGTCCCCCGTGCAGCAACCTCGCGAAGTGCTGACCACGGGAAGCGGCTCCGACACGAGCCCCGCCGACTCGGAGTGGGACAGCTCCGCACGGCTGAACCCCAAGTACGTCTTCGACTCCTTCGTGATCGGCCAGTCCAACCGTTTTGCCCACGCGGCAGCGTTCGCCGTGGCGGAGACCCCCGCCAAGGCATATAACCCGCTGTTCATCTACGGGGACTCCGGGCTCGGCAAGACCCACCTGCTGCACGCGATCGGTCACTACGCCAAACGGCTCTACCCCAAGCTGCGGGTGCGGTACGTGAACTCCGAGGAGTTCACCAACGACTTCATCAACTCCATCCGGGACGACGAGGGGTCTTCCTTCAAGGGCATCTACCGCAACGTGGACCTGCTGCTGATCGACGACATCCAGTTCCTCGCCGGCAAGGAGCACACGCAGGAGGAGTTCTTCCACACGTTCAACGCGCTGCACAACCACGAGAAGCAGATCGTGATCACCTCCGACATGCCGCCCAAGCAGCTCACCGGGTTCGCCGAGCGCATGCGGTCCCGCTTCGAGTGGGGTCTGATCACGGACGTGCAGCCGCCCGAGCTGGAGACGCGCATCGCAATCCTCCGCAAGAAGGCGATCAGCGAGGGCATGGACGCGCCGGACGACGTCATGGAGTACATCGCCTCGCACATCTCCACCAACATCCGCGAGCTGGAGGGTGCGCTGATCCGCGTCACGGCGTTCGCCTCCCTGAACAAGCAGGCCGTGGACCTGCCGCTCGCGGAGCTCGTGCTCAAGGACCTGATCACGGACGACGGCGGCCAGGAGATCACGGCGGCCTCGATCCTGGGACAGACCGCGGCGTTCTTCAACATCACCCTGGACGAGCTGAAGTCCAAGTCCCGCACCCGCACGCTGGTCACCGCGCGGCAGATCGCCATGTACCTGCTGCGCGAGCTCACGGACATGTCGCTTCCCAAGATCGGGCAGGAACTGGGAGGCCGCGACCACACCACGGTGATGCACGCGGACCGCAAGATCCGCACCCTCATGGCCGAGCGACGTCAGATCTTCGACCAGGTCACGGAGCTGACCAACCGGATCAAGCAGCAGTCGCGCGAGGGCTGACAGACCCTCCGCACGCGTCAACACCCCGCGGGGCCCCGGACACGCCGTCCGGGGCCCGTTCTTGTCATTCACCCGAACGGGCCGTCCACAGCTGCCACCGCGGGAACACGGGACTCGACCCGACTCCTCCCCAGGCGGGAGGGCGCTTGTGGATGGACTGTGCACGGGTGGAAAACACGTCATGTGGAAAAATCTGTGGACAACCGACGGCCGCCGGTGGAGAACTCCCCACAAACGGTGGGCAGGGCTGTGGAAGCCCCGGAATCACGCGGAAGATGTGCACTCCGCGCTCACAGGACAGTGTTCCGCCATCCACACCCGGTCAACACCCACGATGCCTGCAGCCGCTGGGAAGCGGGCGGTTATCCACAAGTTCCACAGGGGTTGTTAACACTTCCACCCTTAAAGAGAAGATCCACCGAACAACAAAAATCCTGCCCCGCTCGCCCTCGCCCCACGCGCTGGATCTCTGTAATTACACGAATCCGGGCAGTGCCGGGGCTGCCCGCCCTGCACAGACCACTCCCACTGTTCGGATCCCGTCCGTTCCGCCGGATACGATGCAGGAAGACACCTCCGTCCAACTCCTACAGAGGGGCACCTTCGTGAAGTTCTCGGTCGAGCGCGACGTACTGGCTGAAGCAGTCACCTGGACTGCCCGTTCGCTGTCCCCGCGGCCCCCCGTTCCCGTGCTCTCGGGTCTGCTCATCAAGGCCGAGGGCGGGTCCCTCTCCATCGCGAGCTTCGACTACGAGATCTCCGCACGCCTCACCATCAGCGCGGACGTCATGGAGGAGGGCACCACGCTCGTCTCCGGCCGACTTCTCGCTGACATCTGCCGTTCGCTGCCCTCCGCACCGGTGCAGCTGGAGGCCGAGGGCGGGAAGGTCACGCTCACGTGCCGGTCCTCCAAGTTCAACCTCGCCGCCATGCCGGTGGAGGATTACCCCCAGTTGCCAGGCCTCCCCGAGCTCTCCGGAGTGGTGGCCGGGGACGAGTTCGCCCACGCCGTGGCCCAGGTGAACATCGCGGCCTCCAAGGACGACACCCTGCCCATCCTCACCGGCATCCGGATGGAGATCGAGGGCGAGAAGATGACCCTGCTGGCCACGGACCGGTACCGCCTGGCCATGCGCGAACTCACGTGGCGCCCCACGGATCCCACCATCTCCACGGCCGCGCTCATCAAGGCCAAGACGCTGAACGACATCGCCAAGACCCTGGGATCCTCCGGGGACGTGAACATGGCCCTCGCGGAGAACACCGAACTCGTGGGATTCGAGTCCGGCGGCCGCCGCACCACGAGCCTGCTGATCGACGGTGAGTACCCCAAGATCCGCTCGCTGTTCCCGGAGAACACCCCCATCACCGCGGTGGTGCGCACCTCCGAACTGGTGGAGGCCGTGCGGCGTGTGTCCCTGGTGGCCGAGCGCAACACCCCGGTCCGCCTCGCTTTCAGCGAGGGCCAGGTAGTCCTGGACGCGGGGACAGGAGAGGACGCACAGGCCTCCGAGGTCCTGGATGCGCAGCTCAACGGGGAGGACATCACCGTGGCGTTCAACCCCACGTACCTCTCCGAGGGGCTCCACGCCTTCGACTCCGCGTACGTGCGGTTCTCCTTCACCGCGCCGCCGAAGCCCGCCGTGCTCTCGGCCCAGGCCGAGCCCGAGGGCGACGACGACGTGAACTACAAGTACCTGCTGATGCCGGTGCGCCTGCCCAACCAGTGATCGTGTGTTCGTAGACCACCTGTCGCTGCTGGACTTCCGGACCTACCACGGTCTGGACCTCCCGCTCACCCCGGGGCTCACGATCTTCGTGGGCCCCAACGGCGTGGGGAAGACGAACATCGTCGAGGCCGTGGACTGGGCGGCGACGCTCGGCTCGCACCGCGTCTCGGGCAACGGTCCGCTGATCGCCACCGGATCCGAGCGCGCCATCATTCGTGTCCGCGTGGACCGCGGGGGTCAGCGCACGGTGCTCGAGTACGAACTCAATGCCGCGCGGGCGAACCGCGTGCAGATCAACCGTGCAGCGCCGGTCCGTGCCCGTGAAGCGGTGGGGACCCTGCACACCGTGCTCTTCTCCCCGGAGGACCTCGCGCTGGTCAAGGGAGATCCGTCCCACCGCCGCCGTTTCCTGGACGAGCTCGCCACGGCCATGCGGCCGGTCCTCTCGGCGGCGCGTTCCGACTACGAACGTGCACTCAAGCAGCGCAACGCCCTGCTGAAGTCCGCGCGCCGCTCACGCGGTTTCTCGGACTCGGACAGGGCCACCCTCGCGGTGTGGAACGAGCAGCTGGCCCGCGCCGGCGCCGCCGTCATGGGAGCCCGGCTGCAGCTGCTCAAGGCCCTCGAGCCCGAGGTGGACCGCGCGTACCAGCAGCTCACCAACGGCCCGAAGCACGTCTCGCTCGGCTACGAGAGCTCCTCGGTGGCCCCGGGGGCGGAGCAGCAGGCCCTCGAGCACTTCGGCGTGGCGGACCTCTACGACCTCATGATGCAGGCCTTCGAGCGCATGGAGCGCCAGGAGCGGGAGCGCGGGCTCACACTGGTGGGCCCGCACCGCGACGACCTCGTGATCCGTCTCGGGGACACCCCCGCCAAGGGGTATGCGTCCCACGGTGAGACCTGGTCCACCGCCCTCGCCCTGCGCCTGGGTTCCTGGTACGTCCACCTCGCGGACGATCCAGGACGCGGCGCCGCACCGGTGCTGATCCTCGACGATGTCTTCGCGGAGCTCGACGCCCGGCGCCGTCGTCGGCTCGCGGAACTCGTGCGGCAGGCGGAACAGGTGCTCGTCACGGCCGCCGTGGACGAGGACCTCCCCGCCGTGCTGCTCGAGGGCAACCACACCGTGATCGACGTGGTCCCCGGCGCCGCGCACGTTCGGGAGGCGGCGTCGTCATCCGCGGCGGGGGCGGCCGCAGAGTCCGACACCGCAGATTCCGCGGCGACGGAATCTGCCGTGGTCGCTGAAGCGCCGCACGACGACCACCGGGTCACGAGTGGCCGTGCCCCGGCGGTGCCCGGACCGGGACCGGACGAGGATCGCCGGTGTGACGGGGACTCCGGCCGTGACGAGCCGCCCCCGGGGACCCGGCCGTGACGAGCCGCCCTGTCCACCGCGACGTGGTGGACGCCGCAGCCGTGGCCCTGCAACGTGCGCGCAAGGCCGCGCAGGACCGGGGGGACAAACCCCTGTCCTCGGCGGCAGCAGCCAAGAACATGCGGGCCTTCGGCACCGCCATGGAGGAGGGCACCGGTTCTCCGGCGCTGCGCCGCCCCGATCGCCTCGGCACGGATCCCCGTCAGATGGGCGGCTTCTCGGGGCCGGGGCGCTCCGCCCGCGATCCCCGCCCGCTGTCCGCCGTGGTGGACAAGCTGATGACCCACCGGGGGTGGAAGACCCCCGTGAACGTGAGCAGCGTGCTCGCGGACTGGGCTTCGCTGGTGGGCGAGCGCAATGCGGAGCACACCTGGCCGGAGCACTTCGAGGACACGGTGGTGCGGGTGCGCTGCGACTCCACGGCGTACGCCACCCAGCTACGGCTCATCCAGTCCGAGATCCTGCGGAACTTCGCGGCGAAGCTGGGGGAGGGGATCGTCACGAAGCTCGAGATCCACGGTCCTGTGGGGCCCAGCTGGAAGCGCGGCCGGTGGGCGGTGCAGGGCAGGGGCCCGCGCGACACCTACGGGTGAGCCACCCTCCCAGATCCTCCAAAACCCGCCAGAATCCCGCGAGCCGGTCCGCACCCCGAAAATGGCTCCACCCAGCGCCACGGGGTCCCGGGGCGTCTGGAGGCCGTTGAGCGCTTGATCTGCTGGAACATCCGCTAGAATGGAAACCCACAGATCTTTTCGTCCCGCCAGCCGATGAGCCGCGAGCCGTCTCATCGGCTGTACTCATGTGGGCCGGGCGATGATCGCCAGAGACGACGCAGGAGGACCGGAGACCCCGTGGCTACAGAGGATCCCCTACCGCACGAGTACGGCGCGAGCGACATCACCGTCCTGGAAGGCCTCGAGGCCGTCAGGAAACGCCCGGGAATGTACATCGGCTCCACGGGTCCCCGGGGCCTGCACCACCTGGTCTACGAGGTTGTCGACAACTCCGTGGACGAGGCGCTCGCCGGCTACTGCGACCACATCGAGGTGACCCTGCAGGCGGACGGCGGGGTCCGTGTGTCCGACAACGGGCGCGGCATCCCCGTGGACATGCACCCCACCGAGGGCAAGCCCACCGTGGAGGTCGTGATGACCATCCTGCACGCCGGTGGCAAGTTCGGCGGCGGCGGGTACGCGGTCTCCGGCGGTCTGCACGGCGTGGGCATCTCCGTGGTCAACGCGCTGTCCTCGCGCGTGGACACCGAGGTGCGCCGGCAGGGGTACGCGTGGCGCATGAGCTTCGCGAACGGCGGGCGCCCCCAGGGCGAGCTGGTGCGCGGCGAGGAGACGGAGGAGACCGGGACCACGCAGGTCTTCTACCCGGACGCCGAGATCTTCGAGACCGTGGACTTCGACTTCGAGACCCTGCGGGCCCGTTTCCAGCAGATGGCCTTCCTGAACAAGGGGTTGCGGATCACCCTCACGGACGAGCGCGCCTCGGACGAGACGGGCGAGGAGATCGCCGGAGACACCCCCGCGGACGCCTCGGGCCCGCTCGAGGGCCAGGACGGCGGCACGGTCGGGGCCGACGACGCCGCAGTGGTCTCCGGGGCGCGGCAGGTGGTCTACTGCTACGAGGACGGCCTGCTGGACTACGTCACGTTCCTGAACGCCTCCAAGAAGGCGGACCTGATCCACCAGGACGTGATCTCCCTGGAGGTGGACGACCCGGACAAGAAGATGTCCCTGGAGCTGGCCATGCAGTGGACCACGGCGTTCAACGAGTCCGTGCACACGTACGCCAACACCATCAACACGCACGAGGGCGGCACCCACGAGGAGGGCTTCCGCACCGCGCTGACCACCCTCATCAACCGCTACGCGCGGGAGAACAAGCTGCTGCGGGACAAGGACGACAACCTCACGGGCGAGGACGTCCGCGAGGGGCTCACCGCGGTGATCTCCATCAAGCTCTCCGAGCCGCAGTTCGAGGGCCAGACCAAGACCAAGCTGGGCAACTCCGAGGCCAAGACCTTCGTGCAGCGCGAGATGTTCGAGCTGTTCGGCGCGTGGCTCGAGCGCAACCCGAACCCGGCCAAGGACATCATCCGCAAGGCGATCTACGCGTCCCAGGCGCGGCTCGCGGCGCGCAAGGCCCGGGAGAACACGCGGCGCAAGGGCCTGCTGGAGTCCGGCGGGATGCCCGGCAAGCTCAAGGACTGCTCCTCCAAGGACCCCACGCTCTCGGAGATCTACATCGTGGAGGGTGACTCCGCCGGCGGCTCGGCGGTGCAGGGGCGGGACCCCGCCCACCAGGCGATCCTCCCGCTGCGCGGCAAGATCCTGAACGTGGAGCGTGCCCGCCTGGACCGGGCCCTGTCCAACGCCGAGGTGCAGTCGATGATCACGGCCTTCGGCGCCGGGATCGGGGACGACTTCGACATCGAGAAGGCCCGGTACCACAAGATCGTGCTCATGGCGGATGCGGACGTGGACGGCCAGCACATCACCACGCTGCTGCTCACCCTGCTGTTCCGGTTCATGCGTCCGCTCATCGAGCACGGCTACGTGTACCTCGCGCAGCCGCCGCTGTACCGCATCAAGTGGTCCAACGCCCCGCACGACTACGTGTTCTCGGACGCGGAGCGGGACGCCGCCCTGGCCAAGGGTCTCGCCGAGAACCGGCGGCTGCCCAAGGACAACGGCATCCAGCGCTACAAGGGCCTGGGCGAGATGGACTACACCGAGCTGTGGGACACCACCATGGACCCGGAGCACCGCACGCTGCTGCAGGTCACCATGGACGACGCCGCCGCGGCGGACCAGGTCTTCTCGGTCCTCATGGGCGAGGACGTGGAATCCCGCCGCGAGTTCATCCAGCAGAACGCCAAGGACATTCGGTTCCTCGACATCTAGGCATGTCACCCGCCGGACATTCCCTCCCCGGCATGAACAGTGGACCGTGAGAGCTCAGAAGGAACGGACAGCAACGCATGAGTGACGAGACGCAGGACGGCAACGCTCCCGTGGACCCGGAGAACACCCCCGAGGCCGTCGAGGGCGTGGTGGTGCAGGACGTGGAGACCGTCGGGGACCGCGTGGAGCAGATCGACCTGCAGACGGAGATGCAGCGGTCCTACCTGGACTACGCCATGGCCGTGATCGTGGGCCGCGCCCTGCCGGACGTGCGGGACGGTCTCAAGCCCGTGCACCGCCGCGTGCTCTACACGATGTACGACGGCGGCTACCGGCCGGACCGCTCGTTCAACAAGTGCGCGCGCGTCGTCGGCGACGTGATGGGCAACTACCATCCCCACGGCGACTCCGCGATCTACGACGCCCTGGTGCGCCTGATCCAGAACTGGACCATGCGCTACCCGCTGGCGCTGGGACAGGGCAACTTCGGCTCCCCGGGCAACGACGGCGCGGCCGCGCCCCGGTACACCGAGACCAAGATGGCGCCGCTGGCCATGGAGATGGTCCGGGACATCCACGAGGACACGGTGGACTTCCAGGACAACTACGACGGCAAGCAGCAGGAGCCCACCGTGCTGCCGGCGCGGTTCCCGAACCTGCTGGTCAACGGCTCCGCCGGCATCGCCGTGGGCATGGCCACGAACATCCCGCCGCACAACCTGCGCGAGGTCGCGGACGGCGTGCAGTGGTACCTGCAGCACCCGGGCGCGGACCGCGAGACCCTGCTGGAAGAGCTCATCAAGCGGATCAAGGGCCCGGACTTCCCGTCCGGTGCGCAGATCCTGGGCCACAAGGGCATCGAGCAGGCGTACCGCACGGGCCGCGGCTCCATCACGCAGCGCGCGGTGGTCAGCGTGGAGGAGATCCACAACCGCACGTGCCTGGTGGTCACGGAGCTGCCGTACCAGGTCAACCCGGACAACCTGGCCATCAAGATCGCGGACCTGGTCAAGGACGGCAAGGTCCAGGGCATTGCCGACATGCGGGACGAGACCTCGGGCCGCACGGGCCAGCGCCTGGTGATCGTGCTCAAGCGGGACGCCGTGCCCAAGGTGGTGCTCAACAACCTCTACAAGCACACGCAGCTGCAGGAGAACTTCTCCGCGAACATGCTCGCGCTCGTGGACGGGGTGCCCCGCACGCTGTCCCTGGACGCGTTCGTGCACCACTGGGTCGCGCACCAGATGGACGTCATCGTGCGGCGCACCCGGTTCCGCCTCAAGCAGGCGCAGGAGGAGGCGCACATCCTGCTGGGCCTGCTCAAGGCGCTGGACGCCCTGGACGAGGTCATCGCCCTGATCCGGCGCTCGCCCACGGTGGAGGAGGCGCGCTCCGGTCTCATGGAGCTGCTGGAGATCGACGAGGCCCAGGCCCAGGCGATCCTCAACATGCAGCTGCGCCGGCTGGCCGCCCTGGAGCGCCAGAAGATCCAGGACCGCCACGCCGAGCTGCAGCGGCTGATCGCCGAGTACGAGGCGATCATCGCGTCCGAGGACCGCCAGCGCGAGATCATCTCCGACGAGCTCGGGGAGATCGTGGAGCGCTACGGGGACGACCGCCGCACCGAGGTGCTCTACGGCTTCGACGGGGATGTCTCCATGGAGGACCTCATCCCGCAGCAGCAGGTGGTGGTGACCATCACCCGCGACGGCTACGTCAAGCGCACGCGCGCGGACGAGTACCGTGCGCAGCACCGCGGCGGCCGGGGCATCAAGGGCGCGCAGCTGCGCGGGGACGACGTCGTGGAGCACTTCTTCGTGACGAACACCCACAACTGGATCCTGTTCTTCACCACGCTGGGCCGGGTCTACCGGGTCAAGGCCTACGAGTTCGCGGAGGCCGGGCGGGACGCCAAGGGCCAGCACGTGGCGAACCTCATGGAGTTCCAGCCCGAGGAGCGCATTGCGAAGGTCATGGAGCTGCACTCCTACCAGGACGCGCCGTACCTGGTGCTCGCCACGCGCAACGGCCTGGTCAAGAAGTCCCGGCTCACGGACTACGACACCAACCGCTCCGCCGGCGTGATCGCCATCAACCTGCGCGAGGACGACGAGCTCGTCTCCGCCATGCTGGTGGACACGGACGATGACGTCATGCTGATCTCCCGCCACGGCCAGTCCCTGCGCTTCACCGCGGACGACGACGCCCTGCGCCCCATGGGCCGCGCGACCTCGGGTGTCACGGGCATGAAGTTCCGTTCCGGCGACGAGCTGCTGTCCGCGAACGTGGTCAGCGACGACTCGCACGTGTTCGTGGTGACCGAGGGCGGTTACGCCAAGCGCACCTCGGTCCAGGAGTACCGCGTGCAGGGCCGCGGTGGCCTGGGCATCAAGGTGGCCAAGCTCGCCGAGGTGCGCGGTGGCCTCGTGGGCGGCCTGATCGTGGGTGAGAACGACGAGGTGCTCGTGGTCATGGAGAGCGGCAAGGTGGTGCGCTCAACCGTGAGTGAGGTCCCGGCCCGCGGGCGCGACACCATGGGAGTGATCTTCGCCAAGCCCGGTGCCAACGACACCATCGTGGGCGTGGCCCGCAACGTGGAGCGCGAGATCGAGAAGGAAGTGGCGGAGGAGGACGCCGCCGCGGACGAGGCGGCGGGCGGCGTCGTCGACGGCGCAGAAGTAGCGGCCGGGGAAGGCCGCGCGCAGGACACCGGGAGCCCCGACGCTGCGTCCTCCGAGGACGGCGATGCAGTAGCGTTGGACCACAACGACAACGGAGGTAACGCATGAGCGCGAGCTCGGCCTCGAAGGCGGGTCAACCCGCCAAGACTTCTTCCCCCAGGAAGTCGCCGTCCAAGAAGTCGCCGGCGCAGGCCAGCACGAAGTCCTCCAAGGGCCTCGTGCGTCCCGCGCCCCGGGCGAAGGTGCGCCGCGCCCGCCTGGTGGTCTCCAAGGTGGACACCTGGTCCGTGCTCAAACTGGCGTTTCTGCTCTCCGTGGCCCTGGGCATCATCACGGTGGTCGCCTCCATGGTGCTGTGGATCGTCCTGAGCCTGACCGGCATGTTCGAGGGCATCAACGAGCTGCTGTCCATGCTCGGTGGCACCGCCCAGGGGGCGGACATCCGCAAGATCCTCTCGCTCGGCAACGTGGCGCTGATCTCCACGCTGATCTCCGTGGTGAACGTGATCCTGCTGTCCGTGCTGTCGGTGCTGGCAGCGATCCTCTACAACATCGCGGCGTCGCTGATCGGCGGCATCGGGGTGACCCTCACCGACGACTGAGCCAGGAGGCGGCTCCCACCGGTGCCGAATTTGGTGCGGGAGCCGGAACTCCGGTAAAGTTTTGGCGTGGCCAGCCAGAGGATGCTCTCGTTGGCGCACGCTGAGGGCGTATAGCTCAGACGGTTAGAGCGCTTCGCTGATAACGAAGAGGTCCCAGGTTCAATTCCTGGTACGCCCACCCCTCCAATTCCCACCACCGCGAGTCACCACTCGTCCGGAGGCCCCCGTGAAGTCCCGCATCGCAGCCCTGATCGCCGTGGCCGGCCTGTCCGTCGCGGCCCTCAAGTCCTGGCGCGAGGCCGAGGCCAAGCGAGAAGCCTGGAATTCGGCAGTGGACTCCGTGGATTGAGATCCACGGGTACGGCGTTCCTCCCCCGGGAGAGAACGCCGCAACTGAATACGGGGCCTTAGCTCAGTTGGTAGAGCGCTGCCTTTGCAAGGCAGATGTCAGGAGTTCGAATCTCCTAGGCTCCACACCCCGACCTCCGGGTCCCTGCGAGAGCAGGGACCCGGAGGTTTTTCCGTGCCGGTGGTGCGCCCGCGCCCCCGGTGCGTCCGGCACACTTCGTGACACGGGATCCGAGGGCGCCGGAGCATGCCAGACTTGGTGTGACGTCCCCCATACCGGAAGTGCGGAGCACCTGAATGCGCGAGAAGACTCCCCTGCAGCCGCTGGCCTCGGTCAACCCCCACGAGCCCCTGGAGCGCATCGAGCGGTGGAGGCTGATCGGGCCGGGGCTCGTGGTGGCCGCCACCGGTGTGGGCGCCGCAGACATGGTGGCTACGCTGACCGCGGGCTCGCGCTACGGCTACACGCTGCTCTGGGCCGTGGTTGCGGGGACCATCATGAAGATCGTGCTCGTGGAGGGCGCCGGGCGGTACTCGCTCGCGAGCGGGCGCACGATCTTCGAGGGCTGGCGCTCCCTGGGCCGCTGGACCTCCTGGTACTTCGGCCCGTACATCCTGATCTGGGGTTTCGTGTACGGAGCCACGGCCATGTCCTCCTCCGCGCTGCCGCTGGCCGCGCTCTTCCCGTTCCTGCCGCTGTGGGCGTGGGCCATCATCATGGGTCTGCTGGGCTTCGGGATCGCGTGGGCCGGGCGGTACGCGGTCATCGAGAAGATCACCGCCGCCATGGTGGGTCTCATGTTCCTGGTGATGGTGGGGCTTGCGATCATCACCCTGCCGGACATCCCGCGGATGCTCACCGGGCTGATCCCCGTGATCCCGCAGGGCGGAGTGGTCTACACGCTGGCGCTGGCGGGGGGCGTGGGCGGCACCATCACCCTGGCGGCCTACGGCTACTGGCTGCGCGAGAAGGGCTGGCACCAGCCCCGGTGGATGCGGGTGATGCAGCTGGACAACACCGTGGCCTACGCGGTGACCGGCATCTTCGTGCTCGCCATGCTCGTGGTGGGGGCAGAGGTGCTCTACTCCGCGGGGTACGCGATCAGCGCCGGGGACAAGGGCCTGCTGGACCTGGACACGGTGCTGCGCGAGCGCTTCGGGGACGTCATCGGCACCACGTTCCTCGTGGGCTTCTGGGCGGCCTCGTTCTCGTCGGTCGTGGGTGTGTGGTCCGGGGTGTCCCTCATGTTCGCGGACTACTGGGGCAACGTGCGGCACAAGCCCAGCGGCCACCCGGACACGGTGAACGGCGGGAAGTACTTCAAGTTCTACCTGCTGTGGCTCACGTTCCCGCCCATGCTGCTCCTGATGCTGGACAAGCCCGTCTTCCTGATCCTGCTCTACGGGGTGCTCGGGGCGCTGTTCATGCCGTTCCTCGCCGTCACGCTGCTGGGTCTGCTGAACACGTCCCGCACGCCCAGGAAGTGGCGCAACGGCATGTTCACCAACGCCGTGCTCGTGGTGTGTGCGGTGCTGTTCGTCATCCTCGGGATCTACCAGACCTACGACACGATCGCGGGCCTCTTCGCCTGACGCGGGAGCCGTGCGGCCGGTCCGCGCCGTTCTGCCGCCCCGCACGACGACGCCGCCGCGCCCCTCGCTCGGAGGGACGCGGCGGCGTCGTGGTCGGGGTCCGTCACCCGTGAGGGTGAGCGGCGTGACCTCAGTGCTTCGGGCCGTTGCCCGGGTTGTGCTTGGAGCCGTTGTCCGCGGAGCCCAGCTTGGTGTCATCCGTCTTGGAGCCCTTGATCTGCTCCTTGACCTCGTTGACGGTCTGCTTGGCGTCCTCCGCCACCGACTTCACGCTGTCCGTGGCGCGGTGGGCGGCCTGAGTGGCGGTGCCCTCCTTGTGCACGGAGGAGGCGGGGTCCTTGACGTCGTCCACCTTCACACCGGCGCCTGCGGCCACGGTGGAGTTGTTGTTGACGGGCGAGGCCGAGACGCGCGGCGACGCCGTGGCGGGGGTCTTCCAGGGGTCCTGGACGGGGCGGGAGGCGCGCCACGCGGCAACGCCTGCCACACCGCCGGCCACGAGCAGACCGAGGACCAGCAGACCCTTGTGGCCGCCCTGGGCCTTCTTCTGCTGCTTGGCGTACTCCTTGGCGGAGTTCTTCGCGGCCTTCTGGATGCGCTTCACGGTCTTCTTGTCACCGGTCAGCTTGGCCACGAGGGCGTCGAACTGGTCCGAGGTGTCCGCGTTCGCGACCTTGCCGGCCAGCGCGGCGACGGCGCCGGAGTACTTCTCCTGGGCGGCGGCACGGCCCTCGGCCGTCTTCTTCGCCGCCTTGGCGGCCAGGGGTGCGGCAGCTGCGGCGCTGGCAGCCTTGGCCTTCTCGCTGCGCTTCTTGACGTCCTCGCCGAGGCCCTGCGCCCGGCCGAGGCCGTCCTGGACGTAGGGGCCCGTGGCCTCCACGCCGCTGGCCAGCGCCGAGGCCCCCGCCTGCACACCGTGCTGCAGCTTCTCCCCGAGCTCACCGATCTCGGTGGAAAGCCACTCCCCGGCGTTGACGACCTTGGACTCGGCGGCCTTGTTGGCGGCCTCGACCTGCTTCTGGGCCTTGCTCTTGAACAGGCTCATGATGTCTCCCTCCTACGGTGGTGATCATGTACATCTCCACCCCCAGCATACGTTCTGCGTCCTGGACGGGCCCCGGGAGTTGCAGCGGTCACGGTCCTTTTCACTGTGCGCTGAACAACTTCCCACCGTCCTGACGCGCTGCGGAGCCCCGTGCCAGAATGGCAGCCATGACTTCCGCCAATGCAACGCACAAGGCCACCATCCACACCAACCACGGGGACATCGTGGTGGAGCTCTTCGGCAACCACGCGCCCAAGACCGTCAAGAACTTCGTGGGCCTCTCGGACGGGTCCCAGGAGTGGGCGGATCCTCGCACCGGTGAGAAGCAGGACGGCCCGCTGTACAAGGACGTCGTCTTCCACCGCATCATCAAGGACTTCATGATCCAGGGCGGCGACCCGCTGGGCCAGGGCATCGGCGGCCCCGGCTACAACTTCGACGACGAGATCCACCCGGAGCTCAACTTCAACGCTCCCTACATGCTGGCCATGGCCAACGCCGGCACCCGCAACGGCCGCGGCACCAACGGCTCGCAGTTCTTCATCACCACCGCACCCACCACGTGGCTGCAGGGCAAGCACACCATCTTCGGGGAGGTCGCCGATGACGCCTCCAAGAAGGTGGTGGACGAGCTCAACGACGTCCGCACCGGGGGCCAGGACCGCCCCGTGGAGGACTGCGTGATCTCCTCCATCGACGTGGAAGCGCTCTGATCCACCACCTCCCGTCCTGACGCGAAGCCCACCCGATGTCCGGGTGGGCTTCGCTCGTATTCGGGGGAGAAATCCCCGCTGACCAGACCACATGCCGGAGCAGACATGAGCAACCAGCCCCACGACCCGAGCGGCGAGTTCCCGTCCCAGGATTCTCGAGCCAGGGGCGGTCCCCACCGCGGCCCCGGCGGGGCAGGAGGTGGCGAACCGCTCCCGGCCCCGCGCTACGGCCAGTTCCTGCCGGGCGGCGGCCCGTCCGCCGACGGCCCGTCGCGTGGTGGCGGTACCGGGTTCCCCGGTTCCTGGGCGTCCGACGCCGCCGCGCACAGCCCCGCGCCCCCGCTTCCGGGCCGCGGGATGCAGGGAGTCTGCCGACGCACCGGATGGCCCGTCACGTGGACCGTGATCGGCATCTGCGTGCTGGTGTGGGCGGCCCAGTGGGTCACCCGCCTGGTCACCCCCTACGACCTGTCCACGATCCTGGGCTACGCCCCCGCCCTCACGGACACCCAGCCGTGGCGGATGCTCACGAGCGGGTTCGTGCACGCCATGCCCTCGCCCGTGCACCTGCTGCTGAACATGTACACGCTGTACCTCTTCGGCCGCATGCTCGAGCCCCTGCTCGGAGGGTGGCGGTTCGCGGTGCTGTTCCTGCTCTCCGTCCTGGGCGGCTCGGTGGGAGTGCTGCTGCTCGGTGACCCGTGGGTCCTGGTGATCGGTGCCTCCGGCGGCATCTTCGGGCTGTTCGGTGCCATGTTCGTGTTCATGCGCCACTTCCGGAACAGCGTCACGTCCATCCTGGTGCTGATCGGCATCAACCTGGTGTTCGGTTTCCTGGTGGGTGGCATTGCCTGGCAGGCCCACGTGGGAGGTCTGGTCATGGGGGCGCTCACGGGCCTGCTCATGCTTCCGGGTCTGCGCGGACACCGGTGAGGCACCCCGGCCACGAGTTGTCCACAGCAGTTCTCCACACCTGTTAACAACTTACAGAGTTGTAATTCCACAGCTGTGAACATCCCTGTGGACAGGCGGATCAGGCTCACCCAGCCCCGGGAGCACACATGTTCCGGACGATATTCACACATTTCTCCACACCTGTGGATAACTTTCCTGCACCGGGTGGGGAGAACCCACCCCCGGTGATGTCACCCACACGGGTTCCGGTCGGCGAATAAATCGGTGCAGCACGGCGTTGCCATCTTTTGTGCTCGAGGACCACCGCGTCCGCGACGGGTGGGCACCGCCCTCCCCGCCGTCCTGGTCAGTCGGCTCCCGGGCCGGTCGGTGCCGCCAGGGTTGCACCCCGCTTCCGCCCGCACGAGCGTTCCGTCCACCGTCCCGCCGCGCCACGGCAGGGGCTGTCCCCCCCCGTTCCTGGAAAGGCCGCGTCGTCATGACCCACCTGACGCCCGCCCGCCGTCGACTTGCCCTCTTCGCCCTGGCCCTGGGCGGTTTCGGGATCGGCTGCACCGAGTTCGCGTCCATGGGGCTGCTTCCCCAGATCGCCCAGAGCCTGCTGCCGGAGCTCTTCGGCGGGTCCCCCGAGACGGGCATCGCACGCGCGGGCTGGCTCGTGAGTGCGTATGCGGTGGGCGTGGTGGTGGGGGCCCCGCTGATCTCGTTCCTGGCGGCGAGGTCCTCCCGCACCGTGATGCTGCTGGTGATGGCGGCCGCGCTGATGCTGGGCAACCTTGCTTCGGCCCTCGTGCCGAGCTTCGAGACCCTCCTGGCGATGCGCTTCCTGGCCGGTCTGCCCCACGGTGCGTACTTCGGCCTCGCGTCCCTCGTGGCCGCCACGGTGATGGGACCGGGGAACCAGGCCAAGGGCGTGGCGCTCGCGCTGTCCGGTCTCACGGTGGCCAACGTGGTGGGAGTGCCGGTCATGACGGCCATCGGGCAGGCGTACGGGTGGCGCATGGCGTACGCCGCGGTGGCCGTGGTCTTCGCGCTCACGGTGCTCGGGCTGTGGCTCACGGTCCCGCACCAGCCGCCCCATCCCGCTGCCAGCCACCGCGGTGAGCTCCTCGCCTTCGCGCGGCCGCAGGTGTGGATCGTCATGGGCGTGGCCGCCGTGGGCTTCGGTGGGTTCTTCGCGATCTACACGTACCTCTCCCAGATGGGCCGCGAGCTCGCCAGGCTTCCCGCTGGTGCCATCCCGTGGCTGCTCGCCGTGGTGGGCGTGGGGATGACCATCGGCAACGTGATCGGGGGGATCAGCGCGGACCGCAGTGCGCGTCGCACCATGGCCGTGGGTTTCCCCGCCCTCGCCGCGGCTCTGCTCCTCATGGGTGCCCTGGCGGGTTCCCCCGTGGGGATCTTCGTCGCCGGTTTCGTGATGTCGCTCGTCAACTCCTACATCATGCCCAGCATCCAGAGCTGGCTCATCACGGCGGCGGGCCCGGCGGAGCTCATGGGTGCCTCCCTGAACCACGCCGCCTTCAACGTGGCCAACTCCATCGGTGCGCTCCTGGGAGGGACCGTCATCTCGGCCGGCTTCGGCTACCGCTCGCCGGCCCTCGTGGCCTGTGTCCTGGCAGTGGCGGGAGCTCTCCTCGCGCTCGCGGGGGTCCACCGGCAGAAGCTGGACCGAAGGCGCCGCCTCGCCTCCGGCCACCCGGTCACCGCATCGCAGACGGCCGTCTGAGTCCTCGCGGCCGTCCCGGGGTCGCGCCGGTGCGGCGGTGACGGACGTGTGCGTTGCAGGTCGAGGGGACGCGGGCGGTGCGGACGGTGGCGGGGTCCGGCGGCAGCATCCTCCGGAGGACGTGGGAGCGGCG
>NZ_PHOA01000051.1 GCF_003687455.1 Kocuria tytonicola
CCGTCAAAAAAATTCAACAGAAACCACCCACCACAACGTGGCAAGCAGGATCCCAGCTGACACCCAACACCCCAGGAAAACGGGAAAACACCTGCAAGGCATTGGGCCATCAACCAAAAACAATCAATATCTTTGGTATCAACAAACTAGACACACTATTGAGTTGACAAACAACACACCACATCGAGGTTCCCCACCACAGGGCCACTACGATCGGTTGCGGTCTGCAAGGTTACCGGCGGATGCTCGCTCTCGCAACTTGAGGTGAACTCTGCGCTGCGGTGCTTGACATCCGGTCTTCGGTGCCTTGCGGGGATCAACCATACCACACGCTCCGGCGGTTGCCAGCCTGCATGTTTCCGGTAGTTCCCGGTCTTGTTGCCTGCTCCGGTCTTTTCGACCAGCGCCGTGGCAACTCGGAAGACATTACACGCGGCCCACCGATACGACAAACCCGCGGTGGCCGTTGCCATCCGCGGGTCTGCCGTGCGCCGTCTGCCATGGTCCGTGCGCGAGTCCGCGTGGTACCGGGCGGACTCCGGGAGCTCAGACGCTCTCGCCCACCACCCGGTCCGTGCCGTCTCCTCCGGTGCTGCTGGTTCCCCGTCCCGTGGCCGGCTTGAGGAACAGCACGGCCAGCGGGGGCACCGTCACCTCGGCGGAGGCGGGCTTGTCGTTGAAAGCACCCTCGGTGGCGACCACCCGGCCGAGATTGCCCACTCCCGATCCGCCGAAGATCTCGGAGTCGGTGTTGAGCACCTCTTCCCACTCCCCCGCCCACGGCAGGCCCAGGCGGAATCGCTCGTGGGTGTTGCCTGCGAAGTTCGCGATGCACACGAGCGGGTTGCCCTGGTCGTCCCACCGGGTGAAGGACAGGGTGTTCCGCTTCGCGTCGTTCGCGTCGATCCACTCGAAGCCCGAGGGGTCGTTGTCACGGGCGTAGAGCGCGGGGGTGCTGCGGTAGACCTCGTTGAGGCTCTTGACCAGCTCCTGCACGCCGTGGTGCGGCGGGGTCTCGGACAGCCACCAGTCCAGGCCGTGCTCCTGCGACCACTCCGACTCCTGGGCGTACTCCGTGCCCATGAAGATCAGCTGCTTGCCCGGGTGCGCCCACATGTACGCCAAGTACGCCCGGACGTTCGCGAGCTGCTGCCACCGGTCACCCGGCATCTTGCGCAGCAGGGAACCCTTGCCGTACACGACCTCGTCGTGCGAGATGGGCAGGATGAAGTTCTCCGAGAACGCGTAGACCATGGAGAACGTGGCCTTGTTGTGGTGGTAGTGCCTGTTGATCGGGTCCTCGGCCATGTACTCGAGGCTGTCGTGCATCCAGCCCATGTTCCACTTGATGCCGAAGCCCAGCCCGCCCGCGCTCGTGGGCTTGGTGACACCGGGGAAGGACGTGGACTCCTCCGCGATCATCACGATTCCCGGGTTGCGCCGGTACGCCGTGGCGTTCGCCTCCTGCAGGAAGGCGATCGCCTCCAGGTTCTCGCGCCCGCCGTACTGGTTGGGCTCCCACTCCCCGTCGTTGCGGGAGTAGTCGAGGTAGAGCATGGAGGCCACGGCGTCCACGCGCAGCCCGTCCACGTGGAACTCCTCGAGCCAGTAGTTGGCGTTGGCCACCAGGAAGTTGCGCACCTCCCGGCGCCCGTAGTCGAAGATCAGCGTGCCCCAGTCCTTGTGCTCGCCCCGGCGGGGGTCCGGGTGCTCGTACAGCGGCTGGCCGTCGAAGTTGGCCAGCGCCCACTCGTCCTTGGGGAAGTGTCCCGGGACCCAGTCCACGAGCACGCCGATGCCGGCCTGGTGCAGCTGGTCCACGAGGTAGCGGAACTCGTCCGGGGAACCGAAGCGGGACGACGGCGCGTAGTAGCCGGTGACCTGGTAGCCCCAGGACCCGCCGAACGGGTGCTCGGCCACGGGCATGAACTCCACGTGGGTGAAGCCCTGCCACGTGAGGTACTCCACCAGCTCCCGGGCCAGGTCCACGTACCCCAGACCCATCCGCCAGGAGCCGATGTGCATCTCGTACACGCTCATGGGCGCGTTGTGCGGATCCTTCGCGGCCCGCGCGGCCATCCACTCCTGGTCCCGGAACTCGTACTCGGACTCGCACACGCGGGACGCGGTGGACGGCGGGATCTCGGTGCCGAACGCCATGGGGTCCGCCTTGTCCCGCCAGGCCCCGTCCGCACCCTGGATGCGGAACTTGTAGGTGTCCCCGGACTTCCTGCCCGGGACGAAGAGCTCCCACACGCCGCTGGAGCCCAGCGAGCGCATGGCGTGCTCGGAGCCGTCCCAGCCGTTGAAGTCCCCGATCACGCGCACGGCCTGGGCATTCGGTGCCCACACCGCGAAGCTGACACCGGTGACCTCGCCGAGGGGCGAGGGGTACCGGCGCACGTGTGCGCCGAGCACGTCCCACAGGGTCTCGTGGCGTCCCTCCCCGATCAGGTGCAGGTCCAGCTCGCCGAGGGTCGGGGCGAACCGGTACGGGTCGTCCACGAGCTCCGGCTCCTTCCCGGCGTACTCCACCTCCACGCGGTAGTCGGGGATCCGGCCCTCGTCGTGCGCCGGGACCACGCCCGTGAAGATGCCGCCCCACTCGTGCTCGAGCGGGAACGTGCCGTCCGGGGTGCGGACCGACACGGCCGTGGCGAAACGCCGCAGCGTGCGGATGGTCACGGTGCCGTCCGCGTTGGGATGGGCACCGAGCACGGAGTGGGGGTCATGGAAGCGTCCCTCGGCGACGGCCGCGAGCACGTCCTCGGTCACGGCCACGGGTCCGGTCTCCACCGCATCGTCACCGGCGGCGGGGCCCGTCGCCTCCTCACGGGCCTCGGTGCCGGCGGTTGACGCGGGCTGCTCGCCGGGGACAGCGGTGTGCTCGGGCGCCGACCGGGCGGCGTCGTGCTGCGCGCTCCCCGGAAGGGGAACCGCCGCACCTGCCTCGGACTCGGGGGCTGCGGGATCGGTGGGACGGGGCTGCTCGGTGGTCACGAAATCCTCAGTTCTGGACGATGTCGTATGGCTCTCGTGGTTCTCTCCGTTCACGGTACGGGAGCGTGCACGCTCAAGCGAACGAACCACGGCGTCCGCCGGCACTCGCACCCAGTCGGGTCGGTTGCGCTGCTCGTAGACCACTTCGTAGAGGGCCTTGTCCAGCCACAGGGCCCGGTAGAGCACGGAGTCCGTGTCCACGCCGGCGCCGCTCGTGGTGCGGTAGCCCCGCAGGAAGGCGTCCGAGACGGCCGCGGTCCACGCGCCCATGTCCTGCTCGCGCTCGCATGCGGCCATGGCCCCCGCGTAGTCGAAGGAACGCAGCATGCCCACGACGTCCCGCAGCACCACGTCCGGGCGCACCCGCTCCTTGATGGGGCGCAGCGGCTCACCCTCGAAGTCCAGGATGCGGAAGCCCTGGGCGTCGTTGTGCAGCACCTGGCCCAGGTGGTAGTCGCCGTGGATGCGCTGCAGCGCAGGGATCTCACGCACCTCTGACAGCTCGCTCAGCAGGGCGTCCAGCTCCGGGGTGAACTCCTGGAACTGCTCCCCGCAGGTCTCCCAGGCCCAGCGCACGCGCGAGGCGAGGTCCTCCAGGAAGCGGCGCCGTGCGGCGTCGTCCACCGGGGCCGGCTCGAAGGCCGTCAGCAGGTCCGCGTGGACACGCGCGGTGGTTGCTCCCAGGTCCTCGGCGAGCGCGGTGAAGTCCCGGCCCTCGGTGGCCGCCGCCACGGCGACGGCCCAGGCGTCCCGCGAGTCCTCCAGGAACTGCGCCGCCACGGCCAGCTGGCCGGACGTGGTCACGAGGCCCTGGCGCCACTGGGCGTCGATCCACCCGGCGGTCGCGGGGACCGCGGAGGAACCATGCGAGGTGAGCTTCACGCCCACCTCGACGTCCGGGTTGCGCCCCTCGCCCACCACGCGGAAGAACTTCACGATCACGGCGTCCCCGCGCAGCGCGGAGTCCTCCGCGTCCGTCTCCGCCGGGCGCAGGATCACCGAGGTGTTCGACTGCTCGGAGGAGATCACCTGCACCTGGTCGGCGGTGGCGATCCGGTAGTCGGTGTTCAGGGCACCCGTGTACCGACCGTGCAGACCCATTCCGTGGCGCAGCACACCGCCCTCCGTGAGCTGCGCGTCCATCATGCGCAGCACGCGGTCCATGAACCCGGGGTCCCCCACCGCGTCGTAGAGGTGGACGGTCGCGGGCTCCTCGGAGGCGCCGACGGCGTCCTGGCCCGTGGCCGCACCCGTGGGCTTCCGCTCCGCGGACCCGGGGTCACCGGAGCGCGTGCCCTTCCGCCGGTCCCACAGCACACCGGCCTGGGACACCGCGCGGCGCAGGAACGAGGCCGATGCCTCCGCTCCCGCCACCAGCTGCTCGGGGAGCGCACGGTCCGGGCCGTCCGCGTCGTAGCTGCCGATCGTGAACCGCTCGAGCGCGGGAAGAGGTTCCGTGCTGCGCACCACGGGGACGTTGAGCAGCTCGCTACGCTCCCCCACGGTGACCTGCACCAGGAACATGATGCGCTCGCGTCCCGGCTGGGCGTCCCAGCTGTCACCGCCGTCCAGCCCCGCGCGTCCCACCACCGTGAGCCGCAGCTGGTCCGGGGTGGCCGTGAACGGGAACCACCGCTGCCGCGGCAGCCACACCCGCAACCTGTCGAGCACCTGCTGATCCGTCATGACATCTCCCCCGCTTTCGTCCGGTAGAACTCTCTCGTGCGCGTGCGGGTCCGCCCCGCGGACCCTCATTCGCCGCGCGCGGGCCTGATGATGGGCATGGCCACCGTCTCGGGGTGGTTGCCGTCCGTGGTGGGCGCCGTCCGTAGGCGCAGCCAGAAGAAGTCCTGCGAGCCCAGCGTGATGCGGTAGTCACCCGTGTCCGAGAACTCGCCGAAGGGCTCACCGCCGAACAGCTCCCTCGTGCCCCGGCCCGCGTACTCCGCGAGGTGCACCGAGCAGCTCGCCGGGACGTGCGCGAGGTTGAAGATGCACAGCAGGGTCTCCCCGACCCCGTCCTCAGCGTCCTGCGGGTCCAGCCGACGCAGGAACGCGAGCACGGACTCGTGGTCCGTGTCCACGTTGACGTACTCGCCCATGCCGAACGCAGGGTGGGCCTTGCGGACCATGAGCATCTGTCGGATCCAGTGCAGCAGGGACGAGGAGGACGCCAGCTGGGTCTCCACGTTCGTCTGGGCGTAGTTGTAGACCAGGGACTGCACCACGGGCAGGTACAGCTTGCCCGGGTCCGCCGTGGAGAACCCGGCGTTGCGGTCAGGGGTCCACTGCATGGGCGTGCGGGATGCGTCACGGTCGTCCAGCCAGATGTTGTCGCCCATGCCGATCTCGTCCCCGTAGTACAGGAACGGGGAGCCTGGCAGGGACAGCAGCAGTGCGTGAGCGAGCTCCAGCTCGGCGCGCGAGTTGTCCAGCAGCGGTGCCAGGCGGCGTCGGATGCCGATGTTCGCGCGCATGCGGGAGTCCGGCGCATACCAGCCGAGCATGGCCTGGCGCTCCTCGCTCGTGACCATCTCCAGCGTGAGCTCGTCGTGGTTGCGCAGGAACGTGCCCCACTGGGTGCCGCGCGGGATCTGCGGCGTGTTCTCCATGGTGGAGACGATGGGCGCGGCCTTCTGGTCCCGCAGCGAGTAGTAGATCCGCGGCATGATCGGGAAGTGGAAGCACATGTGGCACTCGGGGGACTCCTCCGTGCCGAAGTACTCCACGACCTCGTGGGGCATCTGGTTGGCCTCCGCCACGATCACGCGGCCCGGGTACTCACGGTCCACCATCTCGCGCAGCTTCACGAGGAAGTCGTGCGTGCCGGGGAGGTTCTCGCAGTTGGTGCCCTCCTCCTCGATGAGGTAGGGGATGGCGTCCGCGCGGAAGCCGTCGATGCCCATGTCCAGCCAGAACTTCACCACGTCGAACACGGCCTCGACGACCTTGGGGTTCTCGAAGTTCAGGTCCGGCTGGTGGGAGAAGAACCGGTGCCAGAAGAACTGCCGGCGCACCGGGTCGAAGGTCCAGTTGGAGACCTCGGTGTCCACGAAGATGATGCGCGCGTCCTGGTACTTCTCGTCCGTGTCGGACCACACGTAGAAGTCCCCGTAGGGGCCCTCCGGGTCCTCGCGCGAGGCCTGGAACCACGGGTGCTGGTCCGAGGTGTGGTTCAGCGGCAGGTCCGTGATCACGCGCAGCCCGCGGGCGTGGGCCTCAGCGACGAGTCGCTTGAAGTCGCTCACGGTGCCGAACTCGTCCAGCACGGAGTAGTAGTCGGAGATGTCGTAGCCGCCGTCGCGCAGCGGGGACTCGTAGAAGGGCGGCAGCCACAGGCAGTCGATGCCGAGCCACTGCAGGTAGTCGAGCTTGTCGATGAGCCCGGTGAAGTCCCCCGAGCCGTCCCCGTTGGCGTCCGAGAACGCCCTGACGAGGACCTCGTAGAACACGGCCTTGCGGAACCAGTCGGGGTCGTGGGCGATCCCGGGAGCGTTGAGGTGGAAAGGAGTGGTGCTCATGGCTGGCGGGACTGCCCTCTCGCGGAGACGGATGGAACGGACGGGGTGGTGGGCGACGCACCGTCGCCACCGGTCTCCCGGCGGCGTCGGTGGCGCCTCACCTCACGCTGCGGCGAATGCTCAGCACGTGCGCGGGCTCCACGTACGGGTCCAGACGGACGTAGTTGTGGGTGCCCCACTTCCAGCTCGCGCCGGAGATGAGGTCATCCACCCAGAACGATCCGTCCTCGTTGAAGTCCTCGTCCCGCAGGTCCAGGGAGTCGAGGTCCAGCCACACGGTGGCCTCGCGGGTGGCGTGCGGATCCGTGTTGATGACCGTGATCACGGTGTCCTTCACGTCCACGCCGTCCCGCTGCACGGTCTTGGTCTTGCTGAACGCCACGATCGCATCGTCCGAGGCGCTCTGCAGGGTCAGGTTCTGCAGGTCGCCCAGGGCCGGGTGGTCCCGGCGGATCTGGTTCAGCCGCGTGATGTACGGGGCCAGCGACTCCCCGCGCTCCCCGGCACCGCGGAAGTCGCGGGGACGCAGCTGGAACTTCTCGTTGTCGATGTACTCCTCCGCGCCGGGACGCGCCACGTGCTCGAAGAGCTCGAAGCCCGCGTAGACGCCCCACAGCGGGGACGCCGTGGCGGCGAGCGCCGCGCGCACCTTGAACGCCGCCGGCCCGCCGAACTGCAGGTACTCGGTGAGGATGTCCGGGGTGTTCACGAAGAAGTTGGGGCGGTAGAAGCCCGAGGTCTCGTGCGAGACCTCCTCGAGGTACTCCTCGATCTCCTCCTTGGTGTTGCGCCACGTGAAGTAGGAGTAGGACTGCTGGAACCCGGCCTTGGCCAGGCCCTGCATCATGGCCGGGCGGGTGAACGCCTCAGCCAGGAACACGGTGTCCGGGTGCTCCTCACGGACGCGGGCGATCAGCCACTCCCAGAACCAGAGGGGCTTGGTGTGGGGGTTGTCCACGCGGAAGATGTCCACGCCGTGGCTGATCCACAGCTGCACCACGCGCAGCACCTCGTTCGCGAGCCCCTGCGGGTCGTTGTCGAAGTTCAGGGGGTAGATGTCCTGGTACTTCTTGGGCGGGTTCTCGGCGTACGCGATGCTGCCGTCCGCGCGCGTGGTGAACCACTGCGGGTGCTCCTGGACCCACGGGTGGTCGGGGGACGCCTGCAGGGCGAGGTCCAGCGCCACCTCCAGTCCGAGCTCGTGGGCGTGGCCCACGAACGCGTCGAAGTCCTCGAACGTCCCGAGGTCCGGGTGGATCGCGTCGTGGCCACCCTCCGGTCCGCCGATGGCCCACGGGGAGCCGGGGTCCTGCTCGCCCGCCACGAGCGTGTTGTTCGGCCCCTTGCGGTGGTTGCGGCCGATCGGGTGGATGGGCGGCAGGTACGCGACGTCGAAGCCCATGCTCGCGGCACGGTCCAGGGCCGCCGTGGCGGTGCGGAACGTGCCCGAGGTCCAGGTCCCGGTCTCGGGGTCGTAGACGGCGCCCTCGGAGCGCGGGAAGAACTCGTACCAGGAGCCCCGGCCCGCGGCCTCGCGCTCCACCTCCACCGGGTAGTGCGGCGAGGAGCTCAGCAGGTCCCGCAGGGGGCGTTCGGCCACGGCGTCACGCAGCTGCTGGGACGTCGCGATCTCCCACCGCTCGTCCGCCGAGCGGGTGGTGTCCCGCATGGCCGCGGCGGCGTCCTCGAACGCGCGCACCTCGGCGTGGCTGCGGTCCGACTCCTTGGAGGCGGCGTCGAACAGCAGGCACGCCTCCTGGAACATGAGCTCCACGTCCTGGCCCACACCGAGCTTGATCTGGGCGGCGTGGTGCCACGTGTCGTAGAGGTCGGACCAGCCCTCGACCGCGAAGCTCCACCGGCCCTCGTACTCGGGGCGCAGCCACGCCTCGTAGCGGTCGGTCCCGGGAGCCACGAGTGTCATGCGGCGGCGCTGCGCCTCGCGTCCGTCGGGGTCGTAGAGCACAGCGGTCACGCCCAGGGAGTCGTGGCCCTCGCGGAAGACGGTGGCGCCCACCCGGATGTCCTCGCCCGGTACGGCGGTGGCCGGGAAGCGCCCGCCCTCGACCACCGGGCTCACGTCGGAGACGGGGATGCGGCCGTACACCAGGTCCTCGGACGGGAAGTCCATGCTGTCCTCCTCGGTGCCGGAGCCGTGGGCCCCGGTCTCCTGCTCGCGTGTGGTCGGTTCAGCGGGCGCCGTGTCCCGGCGCGCGCGGTGGACGGAGGGAGCGACGTCGGGAACGCCCGTGGCCGGCAACGGCGGGGTCAGGCGGGACCCCACGTCGGGGTGGGCACCACCCGCAGGGATGTCCGGTGCGGTCTCGGAGGGGCGACGGCCTGAGGGCTGGTTCTGCTGCGACACGGGCCCAACGTTACCGACTATCGCCGGGATTCTTAAGGCCGTGAAGCACCACGCAGGCGCGCGGCCGTCACACGATGGGGCACGCCCACCGGACGGACCCCACCCGCTAGGCTCGCAGGGGTGAAGGCAATCCGCAGGTTCACCGTCCGCACCGTCCTCCCCGAGTCGATCGCCCCGCTGGGGCGGCTCGCCAGGAACCTCCGCTGGTCCTGGCACAAGCCCACCGAGGACCTCTTCACCCAGCTCAGCCCCCGGGCCTGGGAGGCCGTCCACGGCGACCCCGTCAAACTCCTGGGCTCGCTGACGCGCGAGGAGATCCAGCAGCTCGCCCAGGATCCGGACCTCGTGGCCCGCGTGCGCGAGCTCGACGCGGATCTGCAGACCTACCTCCACGAGCCGCACTGGTACCAGCGGACGCAGGGGCCCGACGCGCCTGCGGCCATCGCGTACTTCTCGGCCGAGTACGGCATCACCTCCGCCCTGCCGCAGTACTCCGGCGGGCTGGGCATCCTGGCCGGAGACCACCTCAAGACCGCGTCCGACATGGGCATCCCGGTGCTCGGCGTGGGGCTGTTCTACCAGGCGGGCTACTTCAAGCAGTCCCTGTCCCGCGACGGCTGGCAGCAGGAGACCTACCCCGTGCTGGACCCGGACGAGCTCCCCCTCACCCTGCTGCGCGAGGCGGACGGCACGCCGGCGCGCGTGCGCCTGCCGCTTCCGGACGGCCGCACGCTCGCGGCCCAGATCTGGCGCGCGGACGTGGGCCGGGTGCCCCTCCTCCTGCTGGACTCCAACATCCCGGACAACGACGACGCCGCGCGCACCGTCACGGACCGGCTGTACGGCGGCGGCAGCGACCACCGGCTGCAGCAGGAGCTGCTGCTGGGCATGGGCGGCCCCCGTGCGCTGCGCATCCACAGCCGCCTCACCGGCGCACCCGCGCCCGAGGTGTTCCACTGCAACGAGGGCCACGCCGGCTTCCTGGGCATCGAACGCGTCCAGGAGCTCATGAACCCCGGCGCCGGGCGGCAGCCCATGACCTGGGACGAGGCACTCACCGCGGTGCGCGCGGCCACCGTGTTCACCACCCACACCCCGGTGCCCGCGGGCATCGACCGCTTCGAGCGGGCCCAGGTGGAGCACTACTTCCGTGCCGGGCTCACCCCGGACGTGCCCGTGGACCGTGTGCTGGAGCTGGGCGCCGAGACCTACCCGGACGGCGATCCCGGCAAGTTCAACATGGCGGTCATGGGCCTGCGCCTGGCCCAGCGCGCCAACGGCGTGGCCAAGCTGCACGGCTCGGTCTCCCGCTCCATGTTCCAGGGGCTCTGGCAGGGCTTCGACGCGGACGAGGTGCCCATCACGTCCGTGACCAACGGCGTGCACGTCCCTTCGTGGATCGACCCCTTGGTGTGGGACCTCGCCGTGGAGCCGGAGGAGAACGACGCCGAACCGGCCGCCCGCTGGCGGAAGGTCTACGACGTGCCGGACACCGAGCTGTGGGCCGCCCGACGGGGGCTGCGCGAACGTCTGGTCCTGGACGTCCGCGAGCGGCTGCGGGCCTCCTGGAAGAAGCGCGGTGCCACGGACGCGGAGCTCGGGTGGACGGCCTCGGTGCTGGACCCGGACGTGCTGACCATCGGCTTCGCCCGTCGTGTGCCCACGTACAAGCGGCTCACGCTCATGCTGCGGGACCCGGAGCGGCTCAAGCGGCTGCTGCTGGACCCGCGGCGTCCCGTGCAGCTCGTGGTGGCCGGCAAGTCCCACCCCGCGGACGAGATGGGCAAGCGCATGATCCAGGACCTGGTGCGCTTCACGGACGATCCCGAGGTGCGCCACCGGATCGTGTTCCTGCCGAACTACGACATCGCCATGGCCCGTGTGCTGTTCCCCGGCTGCGACGTGTGGCTCAACAACCCCCTGCGCCCCCTCGAGGCGTGCGGCACGTCCGGGATGAAGGCCGCGATCAACGGCGGCCTGAACCTCTCCGTCCTGGACGGCTGGTGGGACGAGATGTACGACGGCCAGAACGGCTGGGCCATCCCCACGGCGGACGGCAAGGCGAGCACGGACGAGCGGGACGACGTGGAGGCGGCGGCCCTCTACGAGCTCCTGGAGAACCACGTGGCGCCGCGCTTCTACGGCGAGAGTGGGGACACGGCCGACGGCGAGCCGGTGCCCCACCAGTGGCTCGCCATGGTGCGCCACACCCTGGCCACGCTGGGCCCGCGGGTCTCCTCCCGCCGGATGCTCACCGACTACGTCCAGCAGCTCTACGTCCCCGCGTGCGTCTCGGGGCGGCGGGCCGCGGCGGACGACGGCGCCGCGGCCCGCGCCACCGCGCACTGGATCGAACGGGTCCGCCTCGGCTGGCCCGAGGTCCACGTGGAGCACGTGGACGCCCAGGGCGTGCACCAGGAGCCGCAGATCGGGGACGAGCTGCGCGTCAACGCCTACGTGCGCCTGGGAACCCTGTCCCCCGAGGACGTCACGGTGCAGGTGGGCTACGGGCGGGTGTCCGAGTCCGACCACCTGCACGAGCGCTCGTCCGCGGAGCTCGCCCCCGCCCAGGACCTGGGCGAGGGACGCCACCTGTTCTCGGGGCCCCTCACGGTCGACCGCTCCGGGCCGTTCGGGTACACCGTGCGCGTTCTGCCGCGCAGCTCGGAGCTCGCGGACCCCGCGGAGCTCGCCCTGGTCCGCAACGCCGCGGACTGAGCACGCGCTCGGAACCCGCCGTCCCGGGTCAGTCCAGGGTGAACAGCGCCACGCTCTGTGCGGGGACCGTGACCGTGGCCCCGCCGCGCCAGCGGTTGCCGGTCAGCTCGTCGAGCTGCGGATCCGTGGCGAGCACGAGCCGGAAACCGGCGGGGCCGGGGCGCTCCGCGGCGTCGTCGGCCCCCGGGGCGGCGGGCAGGACCGCCGCCACGGGGGCTACGGTGCCGTTGAGGACGCACAGCCCGCAGGCCCCGCCCTCCCGGGCCGAGAGCAGCACCTGCAGCGCGAGGGCGCCGTCCGTCTGCCACAGCTCACTCGTCATGGGCTCGCCGCGCGGCGCGAACCACTCCAGGACCACGTCCTCGGGCGTGGCCGGGAAGTCGTGGGGCTGAGCCGCCAGGAAGGTCCGGCGGATCCGGATGAGCCGCTGGGTGGTCTGGAGCATGGCGCGGTCCAGGGGTGTGAGCCGCCAGTCCAGCCACGAGAGCCGATTGTCCTGGCAGTAGGCGTTGTTGTTGCCCTGCTGCGAGCGCAGCACTTCGTCCCCCGCGGTGATCATGGGGATGCCCTGGGAGAACAGCAGGGTGGCCATCATGTTCCGTGCGGTGGCCGCACGGGCCGCCCGCACGTGCGCGTCGGGGGAGAATCCCTCGTGGTCGTGGTTCCACGAGTGGTTGTCGTTGGTGCCGTCCGCGTTGTGCTCCAGGTTGGCCTCGTTGTGCTTGGCGTCGTAGGCCGTGAGGTCGTGCATCGTGAAGCCGTCGTGCGCGGTGACGAAGTTGACGGAGGCCAGCGCGGTGCGCCCGTGCGGCGCGAACAGCTCGGCCGAGCCGGAGATGGCCCCGGCGAGCCGCGCGGCGGTCCCTCCGCCGCCCCCGCGTCGCATGGTGCGCTGCCCGGAGAGCCAGAAGTCCCGGACGGTGTCCCGGTAGTGGTCGTTCCAGTCCGCCCACCCCGCGGGGAAGCGCCCGGTCTGCCAGCCGCCGGCGCCCACGTCCCACGGCTCGGAGATCATCCGGACCCCCTGCAGCACGGGGTCAGCGGCCACCGCCACGAAGAACGGGTGGTTGCGGCTGAAGTGGTGGTGCTCGTCCCGGCCCAGCTCGGGCGCGAGGTCGAAGCGGAAGCCGTCCACGTGGCACTGCGTGACCCAGTAGCGCAGGGAGTCCAGGGCCATCCGGACCACCTGGGGGTTGCCGAAGCCCATCGAGTTGCCGCACCCGGTGACGTCCACGTAGTTGCCGTGCTCGTCGTGCCGGTAGTACTCGCGCTCCCCCAGCCCGCGCCAGCAGTACGGGCGCTGAGCCGCCCCGCCCTCGGCCGTGTGGTTGTACACCACGTCCAGGAAGACCTGCAGACCGGCGCGGTGCAGGGCGTCCACCGCGGCCTTGAACTCGTTGAGCACCGCGGTGGGCCCTGCCGCGCGCGCCGCAGCCGTGGCGTAGCCCGCGTGCGGGGCGAAGAAGCCCAGGGTGTTGTAGCCCCAGTAGTTGCTGAGCCCGTTCTCCGTGAGGTGCGCCTCGTCCAGGTGCGCGTGGATCGGCAGCAGCTCCACGGCCGTGACGCCCAGGCCCCGCAGGTAGTCCGTCATGACCGGGTGCCCCAGGCCCGCGTACGTGCCGCGCAGCTCGTGGGGGATGTCCGGGTGCAGCATGGTGAGGCCCTTCACGTGGGCCTCGTAGACCACGGTCTCGCGCCACGGGGGTGCCGGGCGGTCCTCGTCCCGCCACACGTGGTCCTGCGCGGTGACCACGGAGACGTACATGCCGCCGTACGCGTCCGGTCCCGGGTCCACGACGCCGCTCGGCGGGGCCACGCGCTCGAGGCCCCGGCCGTACGGGTCCAGCAGCACGATCTCCTCCGCGGGGTCCGGCACGGTGCCCGGGGCGGCGTCGCCGTCGAGGAAGCCGTAGCGCGTGCCCTCGGGCATGGCCGGGCACACGTCCCGGGCCAGATCTGCCGCGGAGAGTGCCGTCCGCTGCACGTGGCGCGGTCGCGGGACGATCCCGAAGTGCACACCGTGCTCCCGGTGCCCGAGGCGCAGCCGCTGCCACGGCTCTCCGGGGCGCTGGAGCACGAGGTCCACCGTGGTCAGCCCCGGGGCGTAGACCGCGACGTTCGCGGTGCCGTCCCCGCACGGCGAGGGGTGGACCCCCAGGGGGTGACTACGCGCCGGCACGGCGGCGCGCGATCTCGTACAGCGTGATCCCCACGGCCATGGACGCGTTGAGCGACTCCATGGCGGACTCGATGGGGATCGAGACGATCGCGTCGCAGTGCTCGGTCACCAGCCGGGAGAGCCCCTTGCCCTCCGAGCCCACGACCACCACGAGGGGTTCGGTGGCGAGCTCCAGCTGCGGCAGGGACATGTCCCCGCCGCCGTCCAGACCCACCACGAAGTAGCCCTGCTTCTTGCAGTTCTGCAGCGTGCGGTTGAGGTTGGTGGCCTTGGCCACGGGCACGCGGGCGGCCGCGCCCGAGCTGGTCTTCCAGGCCGTGGCGGTCACACCGGCGGAGCGGCGCTCCGGGAGGATCACGCCGTCCCCGGCGAACGCGGAGACGCTGCGGATGATGGCTCCCAGGTTGCGGGGATCCGTGATGCCGTCCGCCGCGACCAGCAGGGGCGGGCGGGCGGCGTCGGCGTCGTGCATGAGCGAGGCCGCGAGCTCGTCCGCGTCCGGGTACTCGTACGGCGGGACCTGCAGCACCACGCCCTGGTGGATCGCGTCCGAGGACAGCCGGTCCAGCTCGCCGCGGGAGGCCTCCAGCGTGGGGACCTGCGCCTCGGCGCACAGCTGCAGGATGTCCTTGACGCGGTCGTCCACCTCGATCTTGGTGGCCACGAAGAGCGTCTTGGCGGGGACACCCGCCCGCAGGGCCTCCAGCACGGAGTTGCGCCCGGTGACCAGGTCCTCCTTGATGGGCCCGGTGCCCGTGCGCTGGGGGCGGCGCGGCTGGTTCTGCTGTTTGCGAGCGGCCGCCTGCTTGGCCTTGTAGGCCTTGTGGTAAACCCGGTCCTCGGCCTTGGGCGTGGGACCGCGGCCCTCGAGGCCCTTCCGGCGCTGCCCGCCACTGCCCACGACGGGGCCCTTCTTCTTGCGGACTGCTCCGGCGCGGTTGTTCTGGGCCATGGTCACTACTTCCGTGGGGTCACGGGTCACGGCGCGAGGGCCGCCCCGGGGTGGTCGGCGATCTGCGCCCAGTTTAGGCCAGGGTCAGGATTCCACGGACCACGCGGAGCCCTGCGCACCGTCCTTGACGACGACGCCCGCGGCCGCCAGGCGGTCCCGGAGGGTGTCCGCGAGCGCCCAGTCCCGGGCCTCCCGCGCGGCGGCGCGCTGGGCCAGCAGGTCCTGGACGAGGGCGTCGAGCGCCCGGTGCTCCGCGGCGTCGGCGTCCCGGGGCCCGTCCAGCGACATGAGCTGCAGCAGCCCGAGGACGTCCGCCATGCCGGCGACCGCGGCCACGAGCGGCTGGGCGGCCTGCGGCTCGGCCCCGGCGAGAGCCGAGTTGGCCGCGCGGACCGTCTCGTGCAGCACGGCGAGCGCGCGCGGGACATTGAGGTCGTCGTCCATGGCGGCCACGAACTCCTCCGGGACGTCCTCGGTGCGCCAGTCCAGGGGCAGCTGCGCGGCGCGCGCGGCGACGAGCGCGGACTCCACGCGCTCCACGGCGGCCGTGGCCTCCTGCAGGGAGGTGGGGCGGTAGTCCAGCACGGAACGGTAGTGGGCCTGTCCCAGGTAGTAGCGCACGGCCAGCGGACGGGCCTCGCGAAGCATGTCCTGCGGGGACACCGTGTTGCCGATCGACTTGGACATCTTCTCGCCCTGGTAGGTCACCAGCCCGTTGTGCAGCCAGAAGTTCGCGAACTCGCGGCCCGCCGCGGCGGACTGGGCGAGCTCGTTCTCGTGGTGCGGGAACCGCAGGTCCAGGCCGCCACCGTGGATGTCGAAGTGCGAACCCAGGTACTTGTCCGCCATGGCCGAGCACTCCAGGTGCCAGCCCGGGCGGCCACGGCCCCACGGCGAGTCCCAGGACGCGCTGAGCGGCTCGCCCTCCTTGTGGCCCTTCCACAGCGCGAAGTCCCGGGGATCGCGTTTTCCGCGGGGGTCCGCGTCCGGGGCGTCCTGCATGTCCTCCACGCGCTGCCGCGTGAGCTCGCCGTAGCGCGGCCACGAGCGGACGTCGAAGTAGACGTCCCCGGAACCGTCGGGCGCGGGGTACGCGTGGCCGGCGTCGATGAGCTCCTGGATCAGCGCGTGCATCTCCGGGACGTGGCCCGTGGCGCGCGGTTCGTAGCTGGGCGGGTCGATCCCGAGCGCGGCGTACGCCGCCCCGAACACCCGCTCGAAGCGGTAGGCCAGAGCCCACCACGGCTCACGCGGGTGCTCACCGCGGTAGTCGTCCGCGAAGGACACGCGGGAGTTGACCAAGATCTTGTCGTCGATGTCCGTGACGTTGCGGACCGTGGTGACCTCCAGACCGCGGAACCGCAGCCACCGGGCGAGGACGTCGAAGACCAGCGCCGAGCGCACGTGGCCGATGTGCGGAGCGCCCTGCACGGTGGCCCCGCAGTAGTACAGCCGGGCCTGCCCGGGGTGCACGGGCACGAAGTCCTTGGTGGTCGCGGAGGCGGTGTCGTAGAAGCGCAGAGTCACCGGGCCAGTCTACCGGGGCGCCCGGAACGGGCCGCGGCGCACTGCGCCCGGCCGGAAACGGTCACGCCCTCCCGGTTCAGGCCGCCCTCACCACCAGGGCGGTGGCGATCGCCGCGATGCCCTCCCCTCGGCCCGTGAGTCCCAGGGCGTCGGTGGTGGTGGCACTGAGGTGCACCGGGGCGCCCGCAGCCTCCGAGAGCACCGCGGCCGCCTCCTCCCGCCGCGGCGAGAACTTGGGCCGGTTGCCCACGAGCTGCACCGAGATGTTGCCCACCGTGAAGCCGGCCTCCCCCACGATCCGGACGGCCTCCGCCAGGATCCGGCACCCGGAAGCGCCCGCGAACTCCGGGCGGTCCGTGCCGAAGTGGGTTCCCAGATCCCCCACGCCGGCGGCCGAGAACACGGCGTCCGCCGCGGCGTGTGCCACCACGTCACCGTCCGAGTGCCCGCTCAGTCCCCGCTCTCCGGGCCACAGCAGACCTCCGATCCACAGGGGGGTGCCCTCCGGACCGAAGGCGTGCACGTCCACTCCCGTTCCCACGAGGGGCAGGGGGTAGGGGGATGCCC
>NZ_PHOA01000052.1 GCF_003687455.1 Kocuria tytonicola
CCCGGCGACCTTCGCGCAGAAGGCCACCGGGCGGCGTCGTCGCCCGGTCAGGAGCCCGGCCCGGGAAGGGCGGCAGGCTCCCGAAGGTGGGGCAGAGGGCTACGGCAGCTGCAGCATGGAGATGTCCGCCATGCGGGCCATCACGCGCACCACCTGGCACGAGTAGCCGAACTCGTTGTCGTACCAGACGTAGAGCACCAGGGACTTGTTGTTCACGATGGTCGCGAGCCCGTCCACCACGCCCGCACGGCGCGAGCCCACGAGGTCCGTGGAGACCACGTCCGGGGAGTCCACGTAGTCGATCTGCTTGCGCAGCGGCGAGTTCAGCGAGATGTCCTTCAGGAACGTGTTGACCTGGTCCTTGGACTCGGGGGCGTTCTCGAGCTGCAGGTTCAGGATGGCCATGGACACGTCCGGGGTGGGCACGCGGATGGCGTTGCCGGTGAGCTTGCCCTTCATCACGGGCAGTGCCTTGGCCACGGCCTTGGCGGCACCGGTCTCCGTGATGACCATGTTCAGCGCGGCGGAGCGGCCGCGGCGGTCGCCCTTGTGCCAGTTGTCGATCAGGTTCTGGTCGTTCGTGTAGGAGTGCACGGTCTCCACGTGGCCCTGCACGATCCCGTACTCGTCGTCCAGCACCTTGATCACCGGGGTGATGGCGTTCGTGGTGCAGGAGGCCGCGGAGATGATTGTGTCCTGCGGGCTGATGTCCTGGTCGTTCACGCCGCACACGATGTTCTTCATCTCGCCCTTGCCGGGAGCGGTGAGCAGCACCTTGCCCACACCCTTGGAGCGAAGGTGCTGGGACAGGCCCTCCTCGTCGCGCCACACGCCAGTGTTGTCCACCACCAGGGCGTCGTGGATCCCGTACTCGGTGTAGTCGATCTCCTCGGGGGAGTTCGCGTAGATGAACTGGATCGGCACGCCGTTGGCCGTGATCACGTTCTTCTCCTCGTCCACCGTGATGGTGCCGTCGAAGGAGCCGTGCACGGAGTCGCGCCGCAGCAGGGACGCGCGCTTGACGAGGTCGTTGCCGGGCTTCTTGCGCACCACCACGGCGCGCAGGTTGAGTCCGGTGCCGTCGTTGCGGTTGAGCAGGATGCGCGCGAGCAGGCGCCCGATGCGCCCGAAGCCGTAGAGCACCACGTCGCGGGACTCGGCCTCGTTGTTGCCGTGCTGGTCCACGGCCGGGGCCAGGGCCTCGCGCAGGTAGGCGTGCAGGTCCGTGCCGCCGGACCCGGTGAAGCCCTGGTAGAGCTTGGCCACGTCCACGTTGCACGCGCCCAGGTTGAGGTCCCCCAGGGCCGTGACGATCTCCACGGTCTTCTCCAGGGGCAGCTCCTCGCCCAGGATGCGGCGGGTGAAGCGGTGGACCTTGATGATGTCCGTGACGGACTTATGCACCAGGGAACGGCCGAAGGCGGTGGTGACCACCTTGTTCTCGCGGTGCAGCCGGCCCACCAGGGGGACCAGCTGCTCGGCGTAACCTTCTCGTTCTGACCAGGTGGCGCTCATGAGCATCCTTCTTCCTCGGCCCGGACGTCGTCGTGAGGGCCGTGTTGGGGTCTCGCGCGACGGTGCGCGGACTGGCGTGGTGGCGCGCCCCGCGGAGCGGCGCTGCTCGTCGAGGCAAGTTTACGGGTCCGCACGAACCGTCCCCGTCCGTGGCGGTGGATGACGACGCCGCGGCGCCCCGCCCCGTTCGTGTGGAACCCGGCCCTGTCCCGTCCGTGCGGGTCCCGGTCCGGCGGCGTCGTGCCGGGGAGCGGAACGGGCCCCTTTGCTACCGTGGAGCCATGTTGACCGTGATCGGTGAAGCCCTCGTGGACGTGGTGTCCCGCGGCGGCGAGGCACCCCGTGCGCACGTGGGCGGCAGCCCCATGAACGTGGCCGTGGGCCTGGCCCGGCTGGGCCAGGAGGTCCAGTTCATGGGCCGCTACGGGCAGGACGAGTACGGCCGCCAGGTGGTGGAGCACCTGCGGGAGAACGGCGTGCAGCTGCCCTTCGAGGCGGACGAGCGCCCCACCTCCGTGGCCCGGGCCACCCTGGACGAGCACGGCTCCGCCAGCTACGACTTCCAGCTGGACTGGTCCCTGGACGTCTCCCCGGCCCGGATCGACGAGCTGCTCGCGGACACCGAGCTGCTGCACGTGGGGTCCATCGGCGCGATGCTCGAACCCGGTGCGGGCGTGGTGCGGCAGGCGCTGGAGCGCGCCCACCGGCACGCGCTGATCTCCTACGACCCCAACTGCCGGCCCTCGATCATCCCGGACTCCTCGGAGGCCCGGGCGCGTGCCGAGCAGATCGTGGCGGTCTCCCACGTGGTCAAGGCCTCGGACGAGGACCTGCTGTGGCTCTACCCGCACCGCAGCGTCGAGGACTCCGCGCGGGCGTGGCTCGCCGCGGGTGCGCGCCTCGTGGTGGTGACCCGCGGCTCGCTGGGCCCCTGGGCGCTCAGCCGCGGCACGGGGGAGGACGGTGTGTCCGTTCCGGCGGCACAGGTGACCGTGGCGGACACCGTGGGCGCGGGGGACTCCTTCATGGCCGCGCTGCTGTCCGGACTCGCGGACCGGGAGATCCTGGGGGCGTCCGCGGCGTCGTCCCTGGAGCAGCTCTCCGCGGGGGAGGTCACGGACCTGCTGCGCTGGGCCGCCGCGGCCGCGGGAGTGACCGTGTCCCGTTCCGGTGCGCAGCTGCCCACGCGCGAGGACCTGCCGCCGGGCGGCTGAGCCCCACCGAGCCAGTACCACCGAGTGAGCCCCACCGAGCGAGACGAGAGGAACACCGTCATGTACGACCGCCATCCCTACGCAGACCTCCCCGAGCTGCCCACCTTCACCGTGACCTCCACGGACGTGGCCGAGGGCGAGACCATGAAGACCCCGCAGCTCTCCGGTGTGATGGGCGCCGGGGGAGAGGACGTCTCCCCGCAGCTGTCCTGGAGCGGCGCCCCGGAGGGCACGCAGTCCTACGTGGTGACCATGTTCGACCCGGACGCCCCCACCCCCAGTGGCTTCTGGCACTGGTGCCTGTCCAACATCCCGGGTGACGCGAGCGAACTGGCGACCGGGGCGGCGTCGAACCCGCCGCGGGGATCGGTGCGCCACCGCAACGACGGCGGCACGGACGATTACCTGGGTGCCGCCCCGCCCGAGGGCCACGGTCCGCACCGGTACATCATCTGCGTGACCGCCGTGGACGTTCCCGCGCTGGAGGTGGACGAGTCCGCGAGCCCCGCCGTGGTGAACTTCAACCTGTTCTCGCACGCCCTGGGCCGCGCGTTCCTCACGCCCGTCTACGAAGCGAAGTAGGCGGCTGTGCCCGAACACCCCGGGGCCGGGGACCTGCCGCCCGTCCGGCTGCTCGCGAGCGACCTGGACGGCACGGTCCTCGGCCACGACTTCCGGTTCCGCCCGCGCACGCTGGAGGCCCTCGCCGCAGCGCAGGACGCCGGGATCCAGGTGGTGTTCGTGACCGGGCGCCCCAAGCGCTGGCTGCACCCCCTGCACGAGCAGCTCGACGACGTGGGGGTGGTCATCTGCTCCAACGGGGCCGTGATCTGGGATCCCGGACGGCAGCGGGTGCTCGGGTCCAGCGTGTTCGGCGTGCACGAGGCGCTGCCGGTGATCGAAGACGTGCGGCGCGCGTTCCCGGACTCCCTGTTCGCCGCGGAGACCCTGGACGCCGTGCACACGGACCACGGCTGGTCCCGCACGGACCGCATGGAGGTGGCGGACGTCCGGGAGGGCCCGCTCGCGGACAGCCTCACCCCGGGCGCCGGAGTGGTCAAGCTGCTCGCCAAGCTCGACGGCGCCGAGCCGGAGCACTACGTCCGGCGCGTCCGGGAGATCGTGGCCGGGCGGCTCGCCGTGACCCACTCGGTGGCGGCCGCACCCCTGGTGGAGATGGGCCAGCGCGGACTCACCAAGGCCCGCACCCTGGAGCGCTACGCAGCGGAGCTGGGCATTGCGCGGGAGGAGGTCATGGCCTTCGGGGACATGCCCAACGACCTCGAGATGCTCGCGTGGGCCGGGCGGGGCTACGCCATGGCCGACGGCCACCCGGAGGTCGTGGCCGCCGTGGCGCGCACCGCGCCACCGTTCACGGCGGACGGGGTGGCGCAGGTGCTCGAGGAGTACCTGGCCCGGGAGCACCCCGCGGCAGCGGGAACCACAGGGAAGGACGACCATGTCTGAGAAACCGTCGGCAGCTCCCGGACGCGGTTCGGACCGTCACCCCGCGGCGCTCGCACACCGCGGCTTCTCCCCGGACGGCCACGAGAACACCATGGCCGCTTTCCGTGCCGCCGCGGACCTCGGCTTCGTGTGGCTGGAGACGGACGTGCACACCACCCGCGACGGCGTGGTGGTCGCGTTCCACGACCCCTCCCTGGAGCGCGTCACGGGCGAGAGCGGCAACGTCAACGACCTCACGTGGGTGCAGCTGCGGGCGCTGAGCATCGGCGGCGAACACGGCATCCCCACGCTCGCCGAGCTGCTGCGAGAGCTGCCGCACGCGCGTCTGAACATCGACGTCAAGGACGAAGCCTCGGTGGCGGCGCTCCCGCGCGTGGTCGCGGATGAGCACGCCGCGGACCGGGTGCGCGTGACCTCCTTCTCCGACTCCCGACGACGCCGCACGCTCGCCACGGTCTCCCGGCTCACCGGGCGGCGCGTGCGCACCTCCGCGGGGATGCTGGGAACCGTGGGCTTCCTCGCGGTGTCCGCGGTGGCGCCCCTGACGGACCGGGTGTCCCCGAGGATCGCGTCCGTGCTGTGGCACGCCCACAAGATGGCTTGGTCCCGCGTGGTGGTCCCGTTCGACACCCTCCAGCTGCCCGAGACCCACGTGCTGCGGCTGCCCCTGGGCCGCCGGGTCACCGTGCGGGTGGTGTCCCCGCGGTTCCTGGGGCTCGCCCACCGGGAGGGCCTGTCCGTGCAGGTGTGGACCGTCAACGACCCCGCGGACATGCACCGGCTCCTGGACATGGGCGTGGACGGGCTCATCACGGACCGCGCGGACCTGCTCAAGGACGTCCTGGTGGCGCGGGAGCAGTGGCCGCCGGACCGGCAGGACTGACCGCGCCGTGCCCTTCCCCCACCTGTGGCCCGGATCGGGGTACGTTGGGGGTGATCGGGGCCACGGGTGACCTCCGGCTCACCCTCCCGGTGTCCATCTCGTCGTGACGAGCCCAGGAGGTCGTGTGCACTGCATGCTCCGCACCCCTGCCCTCGCCGCCGGGGCCGCGTACTGCCGGATCCCCGCCGAACCGACGGGTCCCGGCTGGGTCCGCGCCGCGCGCAGCGGTGACCCGGTTCCGCGGTCCGCGATCTACCACCGCCGCCTCACCGCCCAGGTTCCCATGAGGGGCCACCGCGTGGTGGCCGCGCGTCTCGGCAAGATTCCGTAGCCGGGCTCACGCCGCCCCGCTGCCCGCGCCCCTGCGCCCGGTACCGGGCGTCCCATGACACCCTTCCGCCGTTCGTCATGCCCGCGACCATCCTGCCTGCGAGGAACCATGAATCCTGTGCCACCGTCCACCCGGTCACCCGAGGGGCCCAGCGCCCCACGGGCCGGCTCCGACCTCCCGCTTGCCGCGCCGAGCCGCACCCCGTTCAGCCGTCGCGGCTTCATGGGACTGGGCGCCGCGGCGGCGTCGTTGGCGCTGGCGGGCTGCGGCGGGGGAGCGCAGCCCGGGCAGGTCACCGTGGAGGCCACGGGCGAACCCCAGCAGGGCGGGATCCTGCGGATCGGCACCACGGGTGGCGGCGCCTCCGACACCATGGATGCCAACGCCCCGGTGGGCACCGCGGACGGCGGGCGCGTGATGAACCTGTACGACCGCCTCTACGAGTTCGACCCCGAGTACAAGCTGATTCCGGGGCTCGCGGAGTCGGTGAAGTCCGAGGACGGCGGCAGGGCGTGGGTCTTCCGGCTGCGCAAGGGTGTGACGTTCCACGACGGGCGTCCGCTGACCTCGCGGGAGGTCGTCCACACGTTCCGGCGCGTCACCGATCCGAAGGACCCCAAGACCGGGGCTGCCGGGCTGGCGCTGCTCAAGCGCTCCGTGGCCGTGGACGAGCACACGGTGCGCTTCGAGCTGGAGGAGCCGGACGCCATGTTCGTGGACTCCACCGCGCAGAACTCCATGGGGATCGTGCCCACGGACTACGACCCCAAGAATCCCGTGGGCACCGGCCCGTTCCGTTTCGGCTCCTTCGAGCCGGGCCAGCTCACCGTGATGAAGGCCAATCCGGACTACTGGGGCGAGAAGCCGCACCTGGACGAGGTCCACCTGCTGAACTTCAACGACCAGGACGCGCTCGTGAACGCGCTGCTCTCCACCCAGGTGGACGTCGCGGGCCAGCTGCCGCTCGCCATGATCGACGTGGTGAACACGGACCCCCGCATGCACACCGTGGTCTCCCAGACCGGCAACTGGCTGCCGTTCACCATGCGCGTGGACACCGCCCCGTTCGACGACGCCCGGGTGCGGCAGGCGTTCCGGCTCGTGGTGGACCGGGAGCGGATGGTGGAGCAGGTGTTCTCCGGCCACGGCACCGTGGGCAACGACATGTACGCGCCCTTCGACCCCGGAACGCCCCAGCTGCCCCAGCGCACCCGGGACATCGCCCGGGCCAAGAAGCTGCTGGCCGAGGCCGGGCACCCGGACGGGCTCGAGGTGGAGCTCGTGACCGCTCCCATCCAGACCGGCGCCGTGGAGGCCGCCCAGGTCTTCGCGGAGCAGGCGTCCGAGGCCGGGATCACCGTGAAGCTGCGCCGCGTGGACGCCACCACGTTCTTCGGGGACGGCTACCTCAAGTACCCCTTCGCGCAGGACTTCTGGTACACCCGCAGCTTCCTCCCGCAGAGCGCGCAGGGTTCCCTGCCGAAGGCCCCGTTCAACGAGACCCACTGGGCGGACCCGGAGTTCCTGGCGCTCTACAAGAAGGCCCGCGCCACCCTGGACCCGGGCAAACGCAACAAGGTGGTGGCCCAGGCGCAGCAGATCATGCACGAGCGCGGCGGGTACATCGCCTGGGGGTTCTTCGACCAGGCGGACGCCTACCAGAAGTACGTGGGCGGTGCGTTCAAGCACCGCTCGGGAATGCCCGTGAGCGGTTTCCAGCTGCGCTCGCTGTGGCTCGCCCAGGAAGGGAAGTGATCGCGTGACCGCCATGATCCTCAAGCGGCTGGCCGTCTCGGTCCTCGTGCTGCTGGCCGTGTCCCTGCTCGTGTTCGTCTTCACCCTCCTGCTCCCCGGGGACCCGGCCCAGGCGATCCTCGGCCAGCAGGCCACCCCGGAGCGGCTCGAGGCGCTGCGGGAGCAGCTGCAGCTCAACGATCCCTGGTACGTCCGCTACTTCTCCTGGCTCGGCGGGCTGTTCACCGGGGACCTGGGCACCTCCGCCGCCACGGGCGGTTCCGTGAACGCGCTGCTGGCCAGCAAGGTCTCCGCGTCCATGGTGCTCATGGTGATCGCGGCGGTGATCGCCATTCCCGTGGGGCTGCTGCTCGGGACCTGGTCCGCGATGCGCCGCGGCCGGGCCTCGGACCAGGTGCTCACGGGCTTCTCCCTGGTGCTCGCGGCCCTGCCCGAGTTCGTGATCGGCGTGGTGCTCACCACGCTGCTGTCCACCACGGTGTTCCAGCTGCTGCCCTCGGTGACCATGGCGGCCCCCGGCATGCAGGTGTGGGACTACCCGCTGCAGCTGATCCTGCCGTCCCTCACGCTGGTGCTCGTGGTGGTGCCCTACATGATCCGCATGACGCGGACCACCATGATCGACGTGCTGGACTCCGGATACGTGGAGATGGCCCGGCTCAAGGGGCTGCCCGAGCGTCAGGTGATCTTCAAGCACGCGCTGCCCCACGCCATCGGACCCGTGGCCCAGGTGGTGGCCATGCAGCTGGCGTGGCTCGCCGGCGGCATCGTGGTGGTGGAGTTCCTCTTCCGCTACCCCGGCCTCGGTCAGGCCATGGTGGACGCGGTGAACAACCGTGACGTCCAGGTGGTCCAGGCGCTGTCCATGATCATCGCCGCGTTCTACGTGGTCGTGAACCTGATCGCGGACGTGATCGGAATCCTTGCCAACCCCAAGCTGCGGACGGAGTCCCGCTCATGAGCGCGCAGAACCCGGCGGGACCCCCGCCCCAGGAGACCGGCGGCACCGCGGCCGCGGGCGACGTCGCCGTGGCAGCGGGTGCCGACCCCGCCTCCGAGGCGCACCGCCGCGGTGGCGCGGACGCCCCGGCACCCCAGGACTTCGGGCACTCCGAGTCCCGCGGGGACGCCCGGCCCGCGTCCTTCGCGCGGCGCGTGCTCACGCAGCCCGCCGCGAAGCTGGGTCTCGTGCTCACGGGGCTCGTGCTGCTGCTGGCCGTGCTCGGGCCGTTCGTGGTGCCCGCGTGGACCGGCCACGGGCCCAACTCGTTCGCGGGCAAGCCGTTCCAGACCGGGGTGTTCGGCACGGACAACCTGGGCCGTGACGTGCTCTCCCGCTTCCTGGAGGGCGGCTGGCGGCTGCTGCTGTACTCGGCGCTCGCCACCGTGGTGGGTGTGGGGATCGGTGCGGCCCTGGGCATGCTCGCCGCGTTCCGCAAGGGCTGGCTGGACGCCCTCATCATGCGCGGCGGTGACGTGCTGCTCGCCATCCCGCAGCTCGTGTTCGCGCTGCTGGCCGTCACGGTGCTCGGCCCTCAGGGGTGGGTGCTCGTGCTGGTCATCGGCATCACACACGCCCCGCGCGTGGCCCGCGTGATCCGCTCCGCGACCTCCGCGGTGGTCGCGGAGGACTACGTGCTGGCCTCCCAGATGTATGCCGTGCCCCCGTGGAAGATCCTGGTGCGGGACGTGGTCCCCAACGTCATGGGACCGCTCATGGTGGAGGTGGGGCTGCGCCTGACCTACTCGATCGGCGCCGTGGCGTCCCTGTCCTTCCTGGGCCTGGGCATGCAGCCCCCCACCCCGGACTGGGGCCTGATGATCAACGAGAACCGCATTGCGCTGGCCCTGCAGCCGTGGGGCGTGCTGCTGCCGGTGATCGCGATCGCCGTGCTCACCGTGGGTACCAACCTGATCGCGGACGCCGTGGCCGGTGCCTCCGCGGGCCGGGTGCAGACCGTGAAGTCCAAGAACTCCGCTGCGCCCGCAGGAACCCGGGGGGTCCGGGGGACCGGGCAGGGCAGCTCTCCGGCCGGGGCCGGGAACCCGGGCGGCCGCGGAGGTGACGCGGGTCCGCAGGGTGCTGCGGGCGTCGTCGGCCGGGCAGAGAAGAACGTGGAGGGGCAGCTGTGATGAGAAGGTCCGAGCAGAAGGCCCGGGAGAAGGCCCGCGGGACCGTGGTGCCCCGCGCCACCGTGGACACCGCCATCACGGTGTCCCACCTGGACGTGGGGGTGACGGGCGGCGGGCTCATCCTGGACGACGTGAGCTTCCGGCTGCGCCCCGGGCGCATCCTCGCGCTCGTGGGGGAGTCCGGCTCCGGCAAGACCACCGCGGCGCTCGCGTGCATGAACCATTTGCGCGCCGGGCTGGAGCTGCGCGGCGGCACCGTGGAGCTGCAGGAGGGCGCATCCCGCTTCCACCGCAACGCCGTGGACCTGCTCACCCTGTCGGAGAGGAAGATGCGCCGGCTGCGGGGCGGGACCATCGCGTACGTGCCCCAGGACCCGGCCCTCTCGCTCAACGGGTCCCTGCGCGTGGGCGAGCAGATCGCCGAGGTGCTGCGGGCCCACGAGTTCGGCCGCAACGCGCGCGAGCGGGACCTGCGCGTGGCGGAGGTGCTCTCCGAGGTGGGGCTGCCGAGCGACCGCGCGTACCAGAGGCGCTTCCCGCACCAGCTCTCGGGCGGCCAGCAGCAGCGCATCGGCATCGCCATGGCGTTCGCGTGCCGGCCCGCGGTGATCATCCTGGACGAGCCCACCACGGGCCTGGACGTGGCCACCCAGGACCTCGTGCTCAAGACCATCTACCAGCTGACCACCAAGCACGACGTCGCGGGGCTCTACATCACCCACGACCTCGCCGTGGTCGCGCGCATCGCGGACGACGTGGCGGTCATGCTCCACGGCGCCATCGTGGAGGACGGCCCGGCCGAGGAGGTGCTCCGGAACCCCGAGCACCCCTACACGCGCGCCCTGCTGGACGCCGTCCCGGACATGCGCGGCGCGCGGGACATGGGCGGCGGTCCCGCGGTCAGCCCCGAGCCGGGGATCCGCGCCCCGTGGGACGACGGCCGCTCCACCGCCTCCTTCGCGTCGCAGGAGCACACCGCCCCGGTCGCCCCGTCCGTCGTGGCCGACGACGCCGCACCGCACGTCGATGGTGCGGGCGCGGCCCGGTCTTGGGGCACGTCGGCCGAGCCGGGAACCCCGGAGCCGGGGACAGGCGGGGATCAGCCGCCGAGCACCGGTGCGCAGGGCTCCACCGCGGCGGCTGCCGGTACGGACGCCGGAGGGCACGGCGTCGAGGAACGTCCGGCGCCGGCTGTCGACGGCAGAGCGGGGACCACCGCCGGTGACGGCCCCGCCACGGGTGCTGCGACGCCCGGTGGGAACGCGGACGGCGTCGTCGGGTCCCGGGGTGGGAACCATCCCGTGGTGAGCGTGCGGGGACTGCGGATGGCGTACGGGCCGGCGGTGATCCTGGACGGGATCGACCTGGACCTCGCGGCCGGGCAGACCACCATGCTGCTGGGGGAGTCCGGGTCCGGGAAGACCACCCTCTCCCGCATCGTGGCCGGGCTCAACGCGGGCTACACCGGCGAGGTGCTGCTGGACGGACAGGTGCTCGCGCCCAGCACGCGGCGGCGGACCACCGAGCAGCGGCGGCGGATCCAGTACGTGTTCCAGTCCCCGTTCTCCTCCCTGAACCCGCGCCGCACTATCGGCGACTCCCTGCAGGTGCCGCTGCAGATGACCGGCGGCATGAACCGGGAGCAGCGGCGGGCGGCCGTGGCGGACGCGTTGGACGCGGTGCGGCTCGGGCGCAGCTACATCGACCGGCGGCCCGGCGAGCTCTCCGGTGGCGAGCGCCAGCGTGCCGCGGTGGCGCGCGCCCTCGTGAACGCGCCGTCCGTGCTGGTGTGCGACGAGATCACTTCGGCGCTGGACGTGTCCGTGCAGGCCTCCGTGATCGAGCTGCTGCGGGAGCTGCAGCACGAGCGCGGGCTGGCCATGCTGTTCGTGACCCACAACATCGCGCTCGCCCGGCACATCTCGCACAAGCTGGCCGTGCTGGAGAAGGGCAAGCTCGTGGAGTACGGCCCCACGGACGCCGTGCTGCGCAACCCCCGGCACGGCTACACGCGGTCCCTGCTGCGCCACGTGCCCACGCTGGAGGAGGCGGGCTGAGCCGGTTCGCGGACCGTGTGTGAGGAGAGGTTCTGACGGTCCGTGGGGCCCGGGCGTGGGCAGTTCTGCACCTCAGGGGTCAGGGCGCCACTGGCCGACCCCGTGCGGACCCGCAGCCCGTCCGCTGCGCCTCCGCGATCAGTTCCGCCGCGAGGCCCTGCGTCCGGCGGGGGCCGATCCACACGGCACGCAGCTTCCGGTGCAGGTCCAGCACGGCCGGGACCTGGACGAGGGTTCCGGCGGCCAGGGCGTCCTCCACCGCGAGCCGGCTGAGCACCGCCGGTGCGGAACCGGCCTGCACACTGACCCTCACTGCGGCGTTGCTGGGCATCTCGAGCAGAGCCTCCACGGGCCGGCCCAGGGCCTCGTCCAGTGCCATGCGGGTGCCGGACCCGGCCTCACGGGTGATGAGTGGGGTGGCGGCGAGCTCGGCGGTGCTCACCGGATCGTGACGGGCGGCCCACGGGTGCTGCGGGTGCACCACGAGCACCAGCTCGTCCCGGGCCACGACCGCGCGGTGCACCCCGGAGGGCGGCTTGGGGCTCTCGATGAACCCCACGTCGGCGGTGCCGTGCAAGACGTCCTGCACCACGTCGTGGGAGTTGTGCACGGTCACCTGCACCCGGGAGTCGGGGAAGGCGGAACGCACACCGGCGAGCCAGCGCGGGAGCAGGTGCTCCGCCACGGTCTGACTCGCGGAGACCCTCAGGGACAGTGTCCCGGACGCGTCCTGACCGAGGAGGGCGGCGCCGTCGACGAGCCGGCGTGCCGCCGTGACCACCGACCGCGCCCAGTCCGTGACGAGCAGCCCGGCCGGGGTGAGGGTGGACCCGCGGGTGGAGCGCTGCAGCAGAGGTACGCCCACGGAACGCTCCAGCCGGGCCATGGAGCGGCTCGCATTGGGCTGCGCCATCTCCACGGCACGGGCGCCGGCGGCCAGGCTGCCGTGGTCCGCGACGGCCACAAGGAGTTCCAGAGCAGCGAGGTCCGGCCAGTGAGACATATCCGCAAGATATACCCAGCATGTGGAACCGGGGGCTACCGGCGGGCGGATGACGCGCGGGATCCTGGGACCATGAGCCGCCCCGCAGCATCGATCTCCGCGTCCGTCGGGTCCGCCAGGGCCTCCGACACTCCCACGTCTTCCGGCGCCCGCGAGCCCGCCAAGCCCGCCCTGCGCACCGCTCCCGCCACGCCAGTCATGGTCTCTGCCATCGCCGAGCCCACCACGTCCGTCACGGGCTCCGGAATCTCCGAACCAGCCGGGACCACCGGGCCCACCGAGGCCGCCGTGGCCCCTGGGGGCGCGGAACCCACCGTGGGCGCCGAGGTCCCCCGTGACCCCGGGTCCGCCGGGTGTGCCGAGCCTTCCGGAACTCCGGGACCCCGTTCCCTGCCGCTGCCCCCGCCGGGTCCGCAGTGGTACGGCTCCCTCATGGGCACGGGCATCCTGGCGACCCTGATGCAGACGCTCGCCGGGGACCTCCCCGGCGGGCGGTGGCTCGCCGTCGGGCTGCTGGTCGTCGGGTGGTGCGTGTTCGTGGGGCTGACGGCGGCGTTCGGCCTGCGGATCGTGCGCCGCCCGGGCGTGCTCGCGGACACCATCCGCGATCTTCCCGTGCTGGCCACGTGGGGCATGGTGTCCATGGGCGTCCTCTCCCTGGGCTCGGCGACCGCCACCGTGGTCCCCGCGCACTGGCCCGCGCTGGCGTCTACGGCGTGGGCCGTGGACGGGGTGCTGTGGAGCGCGGGCACCGTGCTGGGCGTCCTCACGGCCCTCGGTTTCGCCACGCGGCTGATCGGCCGGGAGGTGGGCTCGCCCTCCACCACGTGGGGACTGCCCATCGTGCCGCCCATGGTCTCCGCGACCACCGGCGCCGCCCTGGTCCCGCACCTGGCCACCCGGCAGCCCCAGCTGCTGCTGGTGATCGTGGCCGTGGCGTGCTTCTTCCTGGCGCTCGTGCTGGGGTTCGTGGTCTTCGCGGTGGCCTACCACCACCACTGGCGCGTGGCCCCGCTGCCGCTGGCGGCCTCCACCAGCGCGTGGATCCCGCTCGGTGTGGTGGGCCAGTCCACCGCCGCGGCCCAGGCGCTCGCGGTGCAGGCGCAACGCTTCGTGCTCCCCGAGGACACGGGCACGCTCGTGCAGCTCGCGAACGGCTACGGCATGGCCATGCTCACGTGCGGCATCCCCCTGATCGTGTGGGCCACGGCCATGACGGTGCGTGGCTTCCGTGGCGGCATGCCCTACTCGCCGGGCTGGTGGGCACTCACGTTCCCCATCGGCACGGTGTGCCTGGGGCTGCGCGGGCTGGAGGGCGGCACGCGGGTGCGCGCGTTCGGCCTCGCGTCCGACGCCGTGTGCCTGGTCCTGCTCTGCACCTGGACCCTCTGCGCCGTCGCCACGGTCCGCGCCGTGCGGGCCCAGGCCTTCACCACGCGGGAGGCCACGATCCCCGGGGAAGCGTGCGCCGCGTCCTGACGGCGCGGCACACCGCTGCGTGCGTGGTGCGGGGGCGCGCCCGCCTGTGACGCCCGCGACATCCCCCGCGCCCGCTGACTAGCATGGGCCCCATGAAGGCAACCGAAGAATCGTTCGTCCGTGCGGAGATCCAGGGCCACACCGGGCTGCTGACCCTCACCCGTGACAAGGCGCTCAACGCCCTGAACCGCAGCATGTACCACCAGCTGGTGGACGCCCTGCAGATGTGGCGTGACGATCCCGCCATCACGGAGGTGGTCGTGCGCTCCGAGCTGCCCAAGGCGTTCTGTGCGGGCGGTGACATCAAGGAGGTGCGCACCGCCGCGCTGGAGGGTCACGAGGACGAAATCCGGGACGCGTTCGGCACCGAGTACGCCATGAACGCGGTGATCGCCCGCTACCCCAAGCCGTACGTGGCCATCATGAACGGGATCGTGATGGGCGGCGGCATGGGGCTCTCGGTCCACGGCTCGCACCGGATCGTCACGGAGACCACGGTCATGGCCATGCCGGAGACCGCGATCGGGTTCTTCACGGACGTGGGGGCCAGCTTCTTCCTGCCGCGCGTCACTCGCGGCGCCGGGGCAAGCATCGACGACGACGCCGCCCGCCGCGAGTCCCTCGCCGTGGCCCGGTACCTCGGGCTGGGCGGTGTGCGGATCACCGGGGCGGACGCCATGGCCCTGGGCCTGGCGGACGTGTTCATCGACTCCTCGGACGTGGACGCCTTCGTGCAGACCGTGCAGACCGATGGTGTGGACGTCGCCGTGGAGCGCTTCGGGAAGGACGCTCCCGAGTCCGAGCTGCTGGGCCGCTGGGACGAGATGGTGCAGACGTACTCCGGGGACACCTTCGAGGAGGTCGTGGCCCGGGCCGGTTCCGCCCTGGACGGCATGAGCCCCACGTCCCTGTCCCGCGTGTTCGAGCTGCTCAACAAGGGTTCCGAGGACGACGACGTGGTGTCCTGCCTTCAGCGCGAGCTGCGCATGGCGGAGGACACTGCCGTGGGCCACGACTTCATCGAGGGCGTGCGCGCCATGGTGGTGGACAAGGACAAGACCCCGCAGTGGGAACCGGCCACTGTGGCGGAGGTGGACCAGGACCGCATCCGGGCGCTCGTGTCCGAGAAGTCGGAGCTGCCCCTCCGGGTCTGATCCGACAGGCCCCCACTCCCACAGATCCCCACAGACGCCGTCGCCCCGCACACGAGAACGTGTGCGGGGCGCCGTGCCGTGCGGGGGGCGAGACTGTGGCGGGGCGCTGGGAGGTGACCGCGCGGCGTCGTCGTCCGCCGGGGCGGGCTCAGCCCAGCGGCGAGGGGCCCTGCGAGGTGTCCGGGGTGAGCGGGTCCGAGCCCACCGAACCGCGGGCGCGGGCAATGGTGGCCATGAGGTGGTAGACCACCAGGGCCGCGGCGGTGCCCAGCGCGATGCCCGCGAAGTCCAGACCGGCCACGGACCACGTGTAGTTGCCGATGCCCACGATCATGGCGACCGCTGCGGTGGTGAGGTTCACGGGGTTGGAGAAGTCCACGCGGTTCTGCACCCAGATGCGCACGCCCAGCATGCCGATCATGCCGTAGAGCACGGTGGCGGCCCCGCCCAGGACCCCCTGGGGCACGGTGGCGACCGCCGCGCCGAACACGGGGGTGACGCTCAGCAGCAGGGCCACGAGGGCGGCCACCCAGTACGCGGCGGTGGAGTAGACCCGGGTGGCGGCCATGACGCCGATGTTCTCCGCGTACGTGGTGGTGCCGGAGCCGCCCCCGGCGCCGGCGATCATGGTGGCCAGGCCGTCGGACATGATGGCGCGGCCGGTGTACGGGTCCAGGTTGTCGCCGGTCATCAGGGCCACGGACTTCACGTGGCCGATGTTCTCCGCCACGAGCACCAGGATCACGGGGACGAACAGCCCGGCGAGGCTCAGGTGGAACTCGGGGGTCTGGAACTGTGGGAGCCCGAAGAGCCCCTGCTGCTCCCACGCGGTCCGGATGGCGTCGAACTGCACCTCGCCGCGCAGCACGGCGGCAAGGTAGCCAATGGTCACACCCAGCAGGATGGACAGACGCCCCAGCAGACCGCGGAACAGCACGGAGATCAGGATGATCGAGCCCAGGGTGACCAGCGCGGTCACGGGCGCGGCGGTGAAGTTCTCCTTGGCGGACGGCGCCAGGTTGAAGCCGATGAGTGCCACGATGGTGCCGGTCACCGCGGGCGGCATGAGCTTCTGCAGCCACCCGGTGCCCGCGACTTGCACGAGCAGACCGATCAGGAACAGCGCGGCCCCGGCCATGATCACCCCGCCCAGCGCGCCGCCCGGGCCGTACTGATTCACGGACGCGGTGATCGGGGCGATGAACGCGAACGAGGACCCCAGGTAGCTGGGCACCCTCCCGGCCGTGACCACCAGGAACAGCACGGTGCCGATCCCGGAGAAGAACAGCGTGGTGGCCGGCGGGAAGCCGGTGAGCAGCGGCACCAGGAACGTGGCGCCGAACATGGCCACCACGTGCTGCGCGCCGATCGAGATGGTCCGCGGCCACGCCAGCCGCTCGCGCGGGGTCACCACGTCCCCGGGCGCCACGTGCTTGCCGTCCCCGTGCAGCGTCCAGGACAGCCCCAGGCGTTCGACGACGCCGCCGCGCCGGTTCTGCGCGCCCGGCCCGTGCTGCTCGTCCTGCGTGGGCGGGGTGTGGTCGGGGGAAACCGGCGAACTCATGTGTGCTCCTCATCCTGGGCGGGCCGTGGGTGCCGCTCCGAGGATTCTAGTGCGC
>NZ_PHOA01000053.1 GCF_003687455.1 Kocuria tytonicola
CCCCCATACCCCTCCCGGGTGGGGTCCGTGCGTCGCCCCCGGCATAGACAGATCCCTCCCCAGGGTTTCCACACCGTTTACTGTGCGTCTGACCTGGGGCGATGCAGGGCGGTTCTGAGCCCGGTCTGTGGACGCCCGCGGGTGATCTTGTGCCCCGTGTTTCCGGGGTTTATCGCGTACACATGGGCCGTGCCCCGGGTTCTGGGCCGTGGTGCCCGCGGGGTGGGTCTCCTCCTTTTACGTTGTCTGAGAGCGGAGGTCTGATCGTGGAAAGAATGTCTGTCCCGAAGTGGCGAGTGGGGGTGGATCAGCAGCGGGACCGACTGCGGGTCCGGGTGTCGATCGGTTCGCGGTGGCGGCTGCTGGAGGTCTCGGACGCCCGGAGGATCGCGGACAAGATCCACGACACCTGCGACCGGGTGGACGAGCTGCGCCGTCGCCGGGAGGAGCGGGGACGGGCAACGCCCCCATACCCTGCGGATTAGACAGGGTACGGGGCGCGGACCGGGCATCATCCTTCAGCGGGCTCCACGGCATCGAGCCGGAACGTGCGGATCTCGCCTGTCTCCTGATCGAGTAGCCGAACTACCCACATGTTCAGCTCCCGGGCAGTGCTGAAGTACTCGGGGGCCGGCCGTGATCCGTGCCTCCCAACTGCTTCCATCAATGTGCCCGTGGCCTTCACGCGGTAGTAAGTGGGATGGGGGTTGCTCATGGGCTTGTCTCCTATCGTGAGCCGGGCGCGCCCGGGTGGCGCGCCGCCGCGACCATTGCCCCACCACTCTCCCGGGCAGGCTGGGATGGTGGGGGACGTGTCGCCGTGTCACCGCCGCTCCCCCAATTCGGCAGCCATCAGCCACCCGACGGTCCGCATGGAGTCCGCAAAAGCGCCGCATGCGGACTGCCGACCGCTCCTACAGACTGCAAGATGAACGGCGGAGTCTCGCGGTTTTTGACGCCCACCACATCGCCCTAAAAGCGAATGAAAGTTCCAGCTGTACTACGGCGTCTGAGCCACGCCACGCGCACACCGGCGGCCCCGTTCCCTCCTGGAGCGGGGCCGCCGGCGCGTGCGGACCGGGAGCGGGCGACGTCGTCCGCTACAGCACCGGGGGTCGGGCGAGTCCGGCGTCCGGTCCCCGCTGGATGCGGCGGGTGGCCGGGTCCAGGAACCAGAGGTAGACGCCGTAGCTGAGGGCCAGCAGCGCGGAGATGACACGGGCGGCGATCAGGTTCAGCTCCAGGTACGGGAAGACGTCCAGCTGGTCCGCGACCGCGTAGACCGTGAAGAACCCGGTGATGAAGAACAGCACGTCCGCCTGCCAGTCGTTGCGGATGCCCGTGATGGCGAAGAGCGGGATGAGCCACACCACGTACCACGCCTGGATGATGGGTGCGAGCAGCACGAACGCCGCCATGGACCATGCGAGGCGGCGGAAGATCCTGGAGTCCCGCCCCACGAACATGAGGGTGAGGGTGAGCCCCGCGGCAACGGCCGTGCCTGCGGAGTGCACGGCATGCATCCACGCGGAGCCGTCCAGGCCCCAGGAGTCCGCCACGAGCTGCGCGAAGAGCCCGAACAGTCCCATGGGGGCGTACCAGATGTACACGGACCCGGGCGTGGACACCGCCGAGACCCAGCCGAAGCCGAACCCGTTGACGGCACCCATGATCCCGAGCAGCAGCACGGAGTAGGCGAGGGTCAGCGCCCAGACCACGAACTTCCGACGCCAGGAGGCGTTCCTCCCGGCCCACAGCAGTCCCACGAACGGCAGGAAGACCACCGTGATGGGTTTGATGGCCACGGACAGGGTGACCAGCGTGGTGCCCACGAGCCCGCCCCTCCAGTTGCGCTGCACCGCCGCCGCGTAGGTGCCCAGCAGGGCCAGGGCGAGCATGATGGCGTCGTTGTGGGCGGCGACCACGAAGTTCGTGAGGAACAGCGGGTTGGCCACGGACAGCCACAGCGCCCGGCGGGGATTCACGCCGTGCAGCCGGGCCAGGCGCGGGACGACCCACATGCACGCGATCACGGCCACCACGTTCAGCGCCCGGAACAGCAGCACGGACGCGTCCGGGTCCGCGTGGGTCACGGTGACCACGACCTGCTCGACCCACAGGAACACCGGGCCGTACGGGGGCGGGGACTCCGCCCACAGCTGGTCCGCACCGAGCTGGAAGAAGTTGTCGATCGAGGAGACCCCGGACTCGTAGGGGTTCAGCCCGCTGGCCATCACCCGGCCCTGCCCGATGTACGAGTACACGTCCCGGCTGAACAACGGCACGCTCACGAGCATCGGGACGATCCAGGCGGCAATCGCGGTGAGCACCCAGCGGGCGCTGCCCGGCCCCCAGGGACTGAGCTTCTGCCCCAGCCGCAGCCACTCCCGCACCAGGAGCATGGACCCCAGCGCGAGCAGCGCGATGGACACCACCACGCCCAGGGTCTCGAAGCGCATCCACATGATGAGCGGGTTCCGACGCAGTGCCGACACGTTCGCGAGCCACCCCACACCCAGTGAGCCCAGGAGCACGAGAACCGATCCGACCGCGCCCATGAGCACCGTGCGGCGCAACGAGGACGACGTCGCGGGGCCCCCGGGCGTGGGCTGCTCCCCTGCCGCCGCGGCATGCGCCGGACGACGAAACGTCCTGGTCGTGGTGCGCACTGCGGCCTCCCGGGTGGTGGTGGAGCCGGGGCGCTCCACGGCGGCCCGGGCAGGGTACCGCCGAGGGTGGGGGCGCGGCGGCGAGGTCGGGGCCGATCCTATCGTGCGACGTCGTGAGCGGACCGGACGCGTGCCGTTGCCCCGGGCGGCGGCGCCCCGGGGACGCGATAGATTGGAGGACGTGACGACTGGAAACCGGAGAATCGTGTGGATCGACTGCGAGATGACGGGGCTCTCCCTGTCCGATGACGCGTTGATCGAAGTGGCCGCCCTCGTGACCGACGACGAGCTGAACGTGCTCGGCAGCGGCGTGGACGTGGTGATCCGGCCCCCCGAGGCGGCGCTCGAGCAGATGAACGACTTCGTGCGCACCATGCACGAGAATTCCGGGCTGCTCCCCGAGCTCGAGAACGGTATGAACATGGCCCAGGCGCAGGCCATGGTGCTGGACTACATCCGCGAGTGGGTTCCCGAGCCCGGCAAGGCCCCGCTGGGGGGCAACTCGGTGGGGACGGACAAGACCTTCCTCTCCCGGGACATGCCGGAGCTGGTGGAGCACCTGCACTACCGGATCATCGACGTCTCCACCCTCAAGGAACTCGCCCGGCGCTGGTACCCGCGGGCGTACTTCCAGGCCCCGGAGAAGACCGGCAACCACCGTGCGCTCGGGGACATCGAGGACTCCATCGACGAGCTGCGCTACTACCGCCACGTCCTCTTCCCCGGGGATCCGGGCCCCACGTCCGACGACGCCCGCAGAGTCGCGGCCCTGATCCAGGCCTCACCCACGCGCACGGCGCGCTGAGCCCCTCCCGCCGATGCGGGATTAAGCCCGGTGGTGCGCTATAGTGGTCGTCGTTGCCCGGAGGGATCGCAGGATTCTTCAACGGGTTGCATGGTGGGCGTAGCTCAGTCGGCAGAGCGCCTGGTTGTGGTCCAGGAGGTCGCGGGTTCAACCCCCGTCGCTCACCCCACGAGATCGGGATGCAGGGTCCGGATCGGCACAGAAGTGTCGATCCGGGCCCTGCATTTTTCCTGTCCGGCAGTCCCCGACCCGGAGAGCTCTGCCCATGAGCAAGCCCCTCCCCCGCACGGACACGCCGTGGAGGAGAGGGGCTGGTCGAGTCCCGGTCAGAACCGGAACGGGATGGGGATGGGCCCGCAACAGCAGACCCCACTCACGTTGCCGCCCGAGCCGAGCAGCAGCGCCGCACGGTAGCAGGCCACGAAACGCGCCATGGTGGGCACGACGCCCCGGATCACACCCTGCTGCGCGACGATGCCCCGCACCGCGGCGGAGCAGGACTGCCCGCCCCGGGCCACCAGGTGCGCGCAGGTGTACCCCTTGCGCGGCGAGAGGTGGCGCTGGTAGGCGCGGATGAGACGGTCCACCCCGCGGCGGGGTGCCGTGGCGGCCCAGCGCTGGACGGCGGTCACGGCTTCAACACCACCTTGATGCAGCCGTCCTTCTTCTCCTGGAACATCTTGTACGCCTCCGGTGCGTCCTCCAGGGACACGTGGTGGGTGGCCAGGGACTCCACGCCCAGGACGTCCTCCGGCTGACTCAGCACCTGCAGCAGCTCGTCGGTCCAGTGGCGCACGTGGCACTGGCCCATGCGCATGGTGATGCCCTTGTCGAACATCTCCATCATGGGCATGGGATCGGCCATCCCACCGTACACGCCCGAGAGGGACACCGTGCCCGCGCGGCGCACGCTGTGGATGGCGGTGTGCAGTGCGTCCAGACGGTCGATCCCGGCGGTCTCGATGGCCTTGCGACCCAGCGGCTTGGGCAGGCGCGCCGCGCCCGCGACGATCTTCTCCGCAATCGGGTTGCCGTGGGCCTCCATGCCCACCGCGTCCAGGACACCGTCCGGGCCGCGGCCGTCGGTCATCTCGCGCAGCGTCTCGGAGACGTCGTCCACCTGGCGCAGGTCCACGGTCTCCACGCCCCAGCTCTCGGCCAGGGCCAGGCGCTCGTCCACGAGGTCCACCGCGATGATGCGCTGCACGCCCTGCAGCTTCGCGGAGCGCACCGCCAGCTGTCCCACGGGGCCGAGACCGAGCACGGCCAGGGTGTCCTCAGTCCCCACGTTCGCGTACTTCACGCCCTGCCACGCCGTGGGCAGGATGTCGCTGAGGTAGAGGAAGCGCTCGTCGTCGAAGTTCTGGGGCAGCTTCACGGGACCGAAGTCCGCGTGCGGAACGCGCACGCGCTCGGCCTGGCCACCCGGCACGGAGCCGTACAGGGAGGAGAAGCCGAACAGGGCCGCGCCGGTGCCCATCTCCCGGATCTGGGTGGTCTCGCACGCCGCGAACAGCCCGCGGTCGCACATCCAGCAGTGCCCGCACGCAATCACGAACGGCACCACCACGCGGTCCCCGGGTGCCAGGTGCTCCACACCGGGGCCCACCTCCTCCACGATGCCCATGAACTCGTGGCCCAGCACGTAGTCCTTCTGCAGGTACGGGCCCAGCACCCCGTAGAGGTGCAGGTCGGAGCCGCAGATCGCAGTGGAGGTCACCCTGACGATCGCGTCGGTGGGGTCCTGCAGGACGGGGTCCGGAACGTTCTCGACCCGGACGTCGCCGAGTCCTTGCCATGTCAGTGCTCGCATTGCCTCAGTCAACCACGATCCGCAGCGGACGGCACCACCCCTCCGGGGGTCCGGCGACTCGTCCGGGCCCGGTAGCGTAGCGGCATGACTGCATCGTCTCGTGTTGCCCTCGTGGCCGGAGCGTCCCGCGGACTGGGAATGCTCGTGGCCGAAGAACTCCTCCTGCGCGGTTACGAGGTCGCCATCTGCGCGCGTGATGCCGCGGAGCTCACGCGGGCCCGTGCCCGGCTGGCCCGTCGCGGCACCGTCCGCGACTACGTGTGCGACGTGGGCGACGCTGAGCAGGTCTCCGGTCTCGTGGAGAGCGTGGAACGCGACCTGGGCCCCGTGGAGGTTCTCATCACCGTGGCCGGGATCATCCAGGTGGGCCCGGTGGAGGGGGTCACCGTGGAGCACGTCCGGGATGCGGTGAACACCATGACCATGGGCCCGGTGCACACGGCGCTGGCGGTCCTGCCGGGGATGCGCGAACGGGGCAGGGGTCGGATCGGCACCGTGGCCTCCGTGGGCGGGCTCGTGTCCGTGCCGCACCTGCTGCCGTACAGCACGGCCAAGTTCGGAGCCGTCGGTTTCACGGAGGGCCTCGCGGCGTCGCTGTCCGGAACGGGTGTCACCGCCACCAGCATTGACCCCGGGCTCATGCGCACCGGGTCTCACGAGCACGCGTTCTTCACGGGGAGCTCGGAGAAGGAGTATGCGTGGTTCGCTCCCTCGGCGTCCCTGCCGGTGCTGTCCATGAACGCGGACCGCGCGGCGCGCCTCATCGTGGACGGCGTACTGGCGGGGCGCCCCGTGGTCCTGGTGGGATGGCTGCCGAAGATCGCGCAGCGCGTGCGCGGGGTGGCTCCCGGACTGACGGTGCGCGCCCTCGGTGTCGCCAACCGGCTGCTGCCTTCGGCCGCTTCCCACCAGACGCACCTCGTGGCGGGTGCCGCCGCCAGGGGACGGCTGGCTTCCACCGTGGTGGACGCACTGAGTTTCCTCGGGAACCGGGCCGCGCGGCGCAACAACGAGCGCTGAGCGTCGTCAGCGCGCCCGCACCCGCACGGCGCGGCAGGCGATGCCCACGACGAGCACGAGGATGCCCACACCCACGGAACCGGCCGGTAGGGTCACCACGAGCACCGTGCACAGCACCGCGCCCGTGACGGGAACGGCCCTCGGGTACCGTCGGTGCTCCCCGGTCTGGGTAACCGCGCTGAGATTCGCCACGAGGTAGTAGAGCAGCACGCCGAAGGACGAGAAGCCGACCACCCCGCGGACGTCCACCGTCAGCACGAGGACCACGACCACGAGCGCCAGGGCGATCTCCGCCCGGCGGGGAATCCCGTGGCGGTCGTCCAGCACGGCCAGGGCCCGGGGCAGGTCCGCAGTGCGGGCCATTGCGAGCGACGTGCGGGCGATGCCTGCGACGCCTGCGAGCAGCGCACCCAGGGTCGCTGCCGCGGCCCCCACGCGCACCACGGGGGTGGTCCACGTGAGACCGCCCGCCGCGGCGAGGTCCGCGAGCGGCGTCGTCGTGCGGGCGAGCGCATCCGGCCCGAGGACGGTGAGGGCGAGCAGGGCGGGCCCGCCGTAGACGAGCAGAGCGCCGAGCAGCGCGGTCACGATGGCCCGTGGGATGGTGCGGGCGGGATCGCGGACCTCCTCCCCCATCGTGGCGATGCGCGCGTAGCCTGCGAACGCGAAGAAGAGCAGACCCCCTGCCTGCAGGACCCCGTACGCTCCTCCCGGCGGCGCGGACGCGAACAGCGCAGCCGTGCGCGCGCGGTCGGAGAGTGCACCCGCGACGACCACCACCGCCAGGACCGCGAGCACCACGCCCACCAGGAGCTTCGTGGCGGCCGCCGTGCGTGTCACGCCCAGGCAGTTGACGCTCACGAGCACGATGACGGCAAGCGCCGCCACGGGCCGCTGCCAGGACGCATCGACGGTGTAGGCGGCGAACGTCATGGCCATGGCCGCGCAGCTGGCCGTCTTGCCCGTGACGAAGCACCAGCCGGCCAGGAACCCCGGCCAGGGCCCCAGCCGTTCCCGTCCGTAGACGTAGCTGCCGCCCGCCACAGGGTACTGGGCGGCCAACTGGGCGGAGGACAGCGCGTTGCACAGCGCGACCGCCCCCGCGATGAGCAGGGAGAGGGGCAACCAGGATCCCGCGGCTGCCGCGGCGGGGGCGAAGACGACGAAGACGCCCGCCCCGATCATCGAGCCCAGGCCGATCGCCACGGCGTCCCCCAGACCCAGGCGGCGCTGCATGGTGGTGGTCATGATGCTGGCCCCGCTCCCGTGCACGTGGTCCCTGGACACGACGACGGGCGGAACGGTACTACCATTCCGCCCGTCACGCCGCTCACGATCCTCGAGGGATCAGAAGACCGGCTTGCCGCCGGTCACACCGATCACCGTGCCGGAGACGTAGGACGCCTCCGCGGGGCTCGCGAGGAACACGAACGCCCCGGCGAGCTCCGAGGGCTGGCCCGCGCGGCCCAGCGGGGTGTCGCCACCGAACTGGGGCATCCCCTCACCGGCCTTGGTGGCGGGCTGCAGCGGGGTCCAGATGGGGCCCGGAGCCACCGCGTTGACGCGGATGCCCTTCTCGCCCAGCTCACTGGCCAGGTTGACCGTGAAGTTGTTGATCGCGGCCTTGGTGGAGGCGTAGTCGATCAGGTTCTCGGAGGGGTCGTACGCCTGGATGGAGCTCACGTTGATGATCGACGAGCCCTCCTCGAGGTAGGACAGTGCCTGCTGCGAGACCCAGAACAGGGCGTAGAGGTTGGTCTTGAAGACCCGGTCCATCTCTTCCGTCTTCAGCCCCTGCAGGCCACCGTCCCGGCGTGCCCACTGGAACCCGGCGTTGTTGACCAGGATGTCCAGGCCACCCAGCTTCTCCGCCGCCTGGTCCACGACGCCGCGGGCCTGGCTCTCCTCGCGCAGGTCCGCGGGGAGCAGGACGGCGGTGCGCCCGGCCTTCTCGATCCACTGGCGGGTGTCCTGGGCGTCGGACTCCTCCTCGGGGAGGTAGTTGATGGCCACGTCCGCGCCCTCGCGCGCGAACGCGATGGCCACCGCGCGCCCGATGCCGGAGTCGCCGCCGGTCACCAGGGCCTTCAGGCCCTCCAGGCGGCCGCGGCCCACCCAGTTCTCCTCGCCGTGGTCCGGGAACGGGGTCATGTCGGTGGAGAGACCGGGAGGAGTCTGCTCCTGCTCGGGGAAACCGCCCTCTTCGCCGGCGAGTTCCTGTGCTTTCCTGTCTGCTGCGAACTTGTCATCAGTCATGAAGTCATTGTGCCCCGAGGCGCGGGGGCGTGTCGCCCACCTGCCGGGGTGAAAACCCCGAACCGCGCGTGCCGGACTCCGCGGTCCGGTGTTCCGGTGGCCCGGGGCCAGTGGTGCGAGGTCTGCCCACCAGGCCAGGAGCGGACTCAGACCATGGTGACGCGGCGGTGCTGACTGCTGGGGTCCATGCCGTGCTGCACGCCCCACAGCACCGCCTGGCTGCGCCGCTCCACGCCCATCTTGCGGTAGGCGGAGCGGATGTAGGACTTCACGGAGTTGATGCTGAGGTAGCAGCTGCGGGCGATCTCGTCGTTCGTGAACCCCTGGGTGATGAGCGCCACCACCTCCGCCTCGCGTGCGGACAGCCCCTCGCCGCGTCCCGGCCAGTCCGGCGGGGCGATGCCCTCACGCACGGGCTCGGGGAGCACTACTCGTTCCCCCTCGTGCACGCGCACCAGCGCGTCCCCGAGCGCCGCGGCGCTGAGCTGTTTGGAGAGGTACCCGTGCATGCCGAGCCCCAGTGCGTCGTCCACCTGGTCCGCCTCCACGTTCCACGTGTACATGACCACCTTGTGGCACCGGGGGTCGTCCAGCAGCTGACGGATCTCCCGCGCGCCGCGGTTGGTGGCGGCAAAGGCGTCGTAGAGCACCACGTGAGCGGTGTCCCGTGGAGTGTGTCCGGAGTCCAGCTCCACGACCTGCAGCCGCGGATGGCCGGCCAGCATGCGCGCGACCCCCTCCACGACCACCGGGTAGTCGTTGATCAGGGCCAGGGAGATGTCGGGGTGACGGGAATTCACCCCACGAGCATAATAGTAAGCTCACGCATCATTGTTCGAACTGTGTTCGACAATCTGCCAGTCCTCCCCCGTGCGCGTGAGGTGCCCCAGCGCCGCTAGTTCCCGCAGCCAGCCCTCCATGGGATCGAACCCCCACGTGCGCCGGAAGAGGTTGGCGTTGCGTGCGATCGCGGCGGCGTGCTGGACCGGCGGCGACTGGGTGGGGTGGTACTGGTGGTAGGCGGCGGCCCCGCCCAGCCACCACAGCTGGCCCCCCGCCGCGGCGAGTCGCTGGCCGAAGTCGGTGTCCTCGCCGCCGTAGCCCACGTAGCGCTCGTCGAAGCCCCCGGCGGCGTCCCACGTGGCCACCGTGCACGCCATGGAGAGGGACCACAGCAGGCGCGGGTCCGCGCGCTCCAGCTCCCCGGGAGCGGGCAGCACCCGCACCGCGTGGTCGCGCCCCACCCGGGCGACCCGCCCGGGTGTGTAGTCGGCCTCCGCCATGCCCTCGGGCAGGTACTGCACGCGCCCGCTGACCACCGCACGGCTGTCCCCCAGCCGCTCCAGTGCCCGCGCGTAGTCCCGCACCAGGTCACGGTGCGGGAGGCAGTCCACGTCCAGCAGCACCACACGGTCCGCTCCGAGGGCCGCGGCGCGGGACACCCCCGCGTTGCGCGCCGCCGCGAGCGGGAGCCCGTCCGCCACGAGGCAGTCCACGACGTCCGTGGGCACCTCGCTGCGCGCCCGCGCCACCTCGTGGATCCCGGGATCCCCCATGCTCACCACCACGTGGACGAGCGGTGGCTCACTCTGGGCGGCCACCCACTCGCGCTGACGCCGCAGGTGCTCGTGGCGCCCGCTGGCAATCGTCACCAGGGCGATCCTCACGCCCCACCTCCGCTCAGCACGGCCTCCAGCGCGCGGGCCGCGCGCCGGGCGCCGTCGCCGTGGCGCCAGAGGGACCAGCGCGGCCCTCCCAGCTCCCCGGCCCGCGCCAGCAGTCCGGGCCACTCGGCCGCTGCGGGCCACTCGGAGAGCCCCACGCAGATCCCCGCCCGGTCGAGCGCGGCCGCGGTGGCAAGCTGCTCGTCGTGCGGCCGCGGCTGGGCCACCACCACGGCCCGTGCGCCCACGGCGGAGAGCTCCGCAACGGCGTTGTTCCCGCCGTGGGTGACCACCACCGCGGCCTCCTGCAGCTCGCGCCACAGGTCGGGCGAGGGATTGTCCGGGGTGCGCACGGTCCACGTCCAGCCGGGTGTCGCCGCACGGGCGGCCTCGATCTCCGCCTCACCCACGACGGTGCCCCCGCGCCCCCACACCACGAGCACCGAGTTCCGCTGGGCCGCGCCGTCTGCCGGCTCCGCGGCACCGCCGGCGGACGACGCCGCCCGGTCCGGTCCCGAGCGCCCCGCACCCTGGTCCGCGCCGGACTCCGGCTCCGGGGGTCGCGAGGGCACGTCGAAGCGGGAGATCGCCCCGGTGAACGTGGTCTTCCGGGTCCACTCCTCGGGCCAGTACGGCTCCGCGGTCTCACGGGACCACGGTGCGACCAGGGCGGGGGCGGCGTCGTACGCGGCACGGTGCGTGCGGTCGGTGCGGTCCCCGCGCATGGCCATCACCGCGGTGGGCACGCCCATGAGTCGCGCCAGCAGGGTGACCTCCGCTGAGGTGTCGGTGACCATCAGCTCCACGTCCGTGCGCAGCCGATCGGCCAACAGGCCCATCCGCTCGCGGTGGCCGGGGTGGTGCAGCGGCGCCCAGTGCAGGACCCCGTTCGCGGTGGGATCCGCGGGGTGTCCGGCGTCGTCCGGGGGCAGCTGGACCCACTCGCCGGGCCAGTCCGCGGGACGCTCCAGCGAGCTGAAGCCCACCACGCCGGTCGTGAGCTCCCGGGCGATCTGCACGGCCCGGTTGCGGTGCCCGAGGCCGTGGTGGTGGACGTAGTAGCCGATCACGCGTGCACCAGCTCCCGGTAGAGATCGGCATAGGCATCCACGGTGGCCTCCAGCGAGCAGTTCTCGAGCGCGTAGCGGCGCACCCGGGCACGGTCCATCGCGACCACGAGCGGCAGCATGGCGGCGGCCCCCGCCACGGTCTCGGCCTCGCTCACCCCCGGTTGGGACGTCAGGCCGCCCGGGAAGCGGACGATCTCGCTGAGTCCGCCGCGGGCCACCGCGAGCACCGGGGTGCCGCACGCCATGGCCTCGGCGGCCACGAGACCGTAGGGCTCCTCCCACGCCGGTGTCACGAGGCTCGCAGCGCTGTGCCCGGCGAGCTCCCGCAGCTGCTCGGTGTCCAGGTGCCCCACGTAGGTGATGTGCTCGTCCAGCAGCGGTTCGAGCTTCGACTCGAAGTACTGGCGGTCCGCGATCGGCCCGGCGATCCGCAGCCGCCGGCCGGCCTTGCTCGCGATCAGCGCGGCCACGTGCGGTGCCTTCTCCGGGACGATCCGCCCGGACCACACCAGGGCGTCCCCGCCCGGGCCCGGGCGCCATTCGTGGGGGTCCACCCCGTTGCGGATCACACGGGCGGGTGTCACGGTGCTCCACAGCTGGGCCACGGAGTCGCTGACCGCCACGGTGTGCGCGGTGGGGGTGAGCCGCAGCGCGGGCTCCAGCCACGGGGTGACCGGGGTGTGCAGGGTGGTGACCATGGGCTGCGGGATGGCCGCGGACATCACGATGGGCAGGAAGTGCAGGGAGTTGTTGTGCACCACGTCGATGTCCGGGCGGTTCCCGAAGGCCCGCATCACCTGCATGTAGGAGAACGTCTCCCGCACCTGCGCCTCCGGGGGCATGGCGACGTCGTTGCGGGCCGCGTCGCTCAGCACGAGGGGCTGCACGTCCAGCTCCTCGATGCCGAGCCGCGGGTCCGAGCCGGGCGCGGCGAAGACCACCACGTCCATGCCGCGGCGCCTGAGCCCGCGGGCCAGGTGCCACGTGAAGGACTCCAGGCCGCCCGAGAACGGCGGGGTGATCGGAAAGCGGTCGTGGGCGAGCAGTGCCACCTTCACGCGGCACCCCCCTCCCCCGGGGTGCGCGCGGCCACGGCACGGCGGTAGACCTCGGTGTGGGTCGCCGCAATACGACGTCGCTGGGCCGCCCGCTCCCGGGCACTCGTCTGCCAGGGACCCAGACCGGGAAGCGCCGCGAGCGCGGCGCCGACCTGGGCGGCGTCGGGCGCCCCGGAGTCGTCCCAGTCGAAGCCCAGCACGCCGGGGTGCTGGTCGTGGTAGAAGCCCACGGTGGGTGCCAGCACGTGCGTGCCGAGGTCGTGGCACAGCTCGAGCCAGCCCGAGTGGGTGCCGAAGCGGTAGGCGAGCACGGAGAGGTCCAGGCCGCGCAGGTAGTCCCGCAGCTGCTCGTCGGTGTAGATCTCGTGCACGTGGACCGTGACGCCCTCGGTGTGCCGGGCGGCCTCGAGCAGCTCCACCACACGGGCGTCGTGGTGCCGCGCACCCGTGGTGACCACGTCCGTGTGGGCGTCCAGCACCAGGCGGATCGCGCCCTGCGCGGCGTGCGCCATGAGCAGGCGGGCCAACGGGAGGGGGTTCATGTTGGTGCGCAGGCTCTTGAGGTGCAGTCCCACGGTGGGGACTTCCGGCACGGGCGCGTGTGTCCGCCAGGAGTCCAGCGGCAGGACGTGCGGGTGGGGCACCACGGTGGCGCTGCGGCCCCACCGGCGCTCGATCTCGCGGGCTGCTCCCGCGGTGAGCGTGATGAGCTCGTCCGCGCCGGGAACCAGCACGTCCAGCGCGGCGTCCTGGGCGGTGGGATCCTCCTGGTGCGGGTTGCGCAGGTCGTGCACGGTGTAGACGAGCGGCTTGCCGAGCTCGCGCAGGGTGGCCACGATGCGCTGCAGGGTCTGCGGAGGGGTCTGATCGAAACCGAAGTGCAGGTGGTAGACGTCGAACTCCGCCGCGTGCCCACGGATCCAGGTCTCGTCGAGCATCACCAGCGGCCACCAGGGAGCGCCGGGAACGGGGTGTGCGGGCGCGGGGTCCGGCAACCGGTGGACGGCCTGCGGACCGGCGGGGGCACTGAGGTGCTCGACGTACACGTGACCGTGGGGCAAAGACGCGACCCTCACTCGGTGGGACCTCCTGCGGTAGACGAACGGTGCCGTGGCTGGGTGCCCGCGCGGGCACCGTGTCCCGCTCAGCGGATCACCGCACACGGGTGGAGTGCGCTCCGTTCCTCGGGCGGCCCCGGGCGACGATACACATCTTACTGACGGTTCCGACACGATATATTGTCCTGCGGCCGTGCGGAACACCGGCCACCGCCGCCGCCGGCACGAGCCGCGGACCGGTCCCACCACCACACGCGATTCCTCGAGGTACCCAGCATGAGCATCCGCCCCATCGTGATCTCCGGCAACCCCGTGCTGCACCACCCCGCGGCGCGGGTCACGGAGTTCGACGACGCCCTGCGCGAGCTGGTCGCGGACATGCACGAGACCATGGACGCCTCCCACGGTGTGGGTCTCGCGGCACCGCAGATCGGGGTGGGACTGCGGATCTTCACCTACCTCTACGAGAACGAGGACGGCGTGGCCCCCCGGGGGACGCTCGTCAACCCGGTGTTGACCACGGGCAAGATCGCCGAGACGGCCCCGGACCCGGACGAGGAGTCCGAGGGCTGCCTGTCCGTCCCCGGGCAGGCCTGGCCCCTCAAGCGCGCGGACTGGGTCCGGATCGCGGGCCAGGACGAGAACGGGGACCCCGTGGCGTTCGAGGCGAACGGCTGGTTTGCCCGGGTGATGCAGCACGAGTACGACCACCTGGACGGCAAGCTCTACGTGGACCGGCTCAACCCCAAGTGGTCGAAGAAGGCCCGCAAGGCCATCACCAAGGAGGGCTGGGGCACGGACTCCACCTGGTTGCCCGGTGTGGACGAGGACCCGTTCGGCCACTGAGCCTGTTCCCCCGGCGGGCTGGCGGGCCGATGGAGCCGGCCGGCGCCGGGGGTAGGACGTCAGGACGTCAGGACGTCAGGACGACCGTCAGCACACCCGCCCCGCGGCTCGTGGGGTCCTCCAGCTCCACCGTCCAGTGCTGGAACAGCGCACCGTGCACCTGCTCGACGGTGTCCACCGCTCCCCCGGCGCCGCGGAACTCGCACAGTGCCCGTGCCACGAGGCCGCGCGTGTGCTTGGCGTGGTGCGAGACGACCGAGCGCGTGCCGTCCTGCTTCTCCTGCTCCACGCGCACCGTGACCGTGCGCGGCGCCGGAGCCTTCCACGCCGCGGCGTAGGCGGCGGACCGGCAGTCCACCACCACCTGCTCCGCAGCGAGCTCGTCCAGCACCGGGGCGAGTCGAGGCTTCCACCAGGTGCTCAGTCTCCCCGTGCCCGGCAGCACCGTTCCCATGGACAGCCGGTAGGCAGGAATCCGGTCCGTGGGCCGCACCGCCCCCCAGAGCGCGGAGACCACCAGGAGGCTCTCGTCCGCCACGGCGCGCGCTTCTGCCGACAGGGTCGAGGCGTCAAGGGCGTCGTAGAGCACGCCCGTGTAGACCTCCAGGGCCGGCGCGGCGGGGGCGGGGTCGAATGCGAGGTTGCGGGCGACGTCGTCCGCGAGCGAGGGCCCCGCGCCCAGCACTGCGAGCGCGTCCTCACGGGCGCTGACCTCCGCGAGGTGACGGACGAGCTGTGCACGGTCCGGGGTCAGCGCGGGAAGGTCCAGCGCGTCGAGGTCAAGGGGAGCACCCGCAGCCGGGGCGGTCTTCGATTCGGAGGGCGGCAGGAGAATCAGCACCCCACGAGTGTAGGTGGACAGGTGGGCCTGTGAGCCGGGTTCTGTGCCGCGGCCGGTTGCCCGCACCGCGGTGACGACCATCCATCTAGGCCGTGCGTTGCCGCACGGCTCGAGCAGCCTACCCGGACGCTCGGGCGAGCAGCCCTCGGTCGCGCCCTGCGTGGCCTTGCTCCGGACGGGGTTTACCGAGCCGCGCCGGTCACCCGGCGCGCTGGTGGTCTCTTACACCACCTTTTCACCCTGACCCGCGCGTGGCGGGCGGTCTGTTTTCTGTGGCACTGTCCTGCGGGTTTCCCCGAGTGGGTGTTACCCACCGTCCTGCTCTGCGGAGCCCGGACTTTCCTCGAGACGCCGTCACGAACGACGACGCCGCGCGGTCGCCCGGCCCACCTGTCCGCACCGATCCTACCGCGCCCGCGCGCCCCGGTCCGGCGCACTCGGACCCGCGGTGCCCCGCCCACGAGAACGGTGGACTCCTCCGCACCCGGCCCGGGCGGTCGGCCGCCCGATGCCGCCCACTGCACGGGCGCCCGACCGGGCGCGGGCAGAGGACCCTGCGCGGTCACAGCACGAGCATCGCCGAGCACTCGGGGCACTGCGGGATCGCGGTGTCCGGAGTGGCCTCGAGTGCCGCGGCGTCCGCGGGACTCAGGCGCGTGCCGCACGCGCCGCACGTTCCGTTCTCATAGCGGGCCACGGCGATGCGTCCTCCCCCGCGGGCGTTGCGCAGCCGGTCGTAGCGCCGCAGGAGCGGCGAGTCCGTGATGGCCGACGCCCTGCGATCGCGTTCGGCGGTGAGCCGGGCGTGCTCCTCCTTGAGCCGTGCGAGTTCGGCGTCCCGTTCTGCCACCGCGGCTCGGGCCTCGGCGTCCGCGGCGCGCAGCAGGGGCTGCTTGCGCTCACGATCGGCGGCCACCTCCTCGGCGTGGTCCATGGCCTGCAGCTGCGCCTCCTCCGCCCGCTCCCGCTGCGCCGTGAGGGTCTCGATCTGGTGCTGGATGCCCATCAGGTCCTTGGAGGTCCCGCCCGCGTTGAGCCGCTCGGTGTCCCGGTCGATCCTGGTCTGGATCTCGACCACCGTGGCCTCCGCCTGCTGAACGGCGTCCCGGGCCTGTCCCACCGCGGCGTCCAGCTCACGGGCCGCGGCGATCGCCTGGGTGCGGCGGGCCATCAGGGCCGCCACGTGCTCAGAGGTCTGCAGCTCCTTCGCGCGCGCCAGCCTGGTGAGCAGACGGGAGTCCACCGCCTGCAGCTCCAGCAGGGCGGGAAGGGATGAGCGGGACGTCGTCATGGGGTTCTCCTCGGGGTGGTGCAGGTCGGGGC
>NZ_PHOA01000054.1 GCF_003687455.1 Kocuria tytonicola
CGGGAGGCGATCGGAGTGTGGGTGAACCACTTCAACTACCATCGACCTCACACCGCCTGCGGTGATCAGCCCCCGGCCTCACGCACCCCCGCCCGAGTCAACAACGTCATGCCCTCTTACACCTAGGCGGGGAGCCCGGGGCCCTCCCGACCGTGGCACGCCCGTTTCCCGTGGGAACCGGGTGGTTCGTCGCGGCGTGCCCGGTGGCGGATGCCCGGGGGACGTCCAGGCCGAGCCCCTAGACTGACCGTGTGAACTTCGTGAAGTATTCCCTGCTGCGCCTGGGCATCCTGGTGGTGCTGTTCCTGCTGTTCATGCTCGTGGGGCTGGGGATGGTCTTCTCCGGGATCGCCGCCGTGCTGGCCGCGTTCGCCATCTGTTACATCTTCTTCCCCAGGCTGCACTACGCGGCGGGGCAGGACTTCCACCGGATGATCTCCCGCAGCCCCAAGCCCGCCAACCGCGTGGCGCTGGAGGACCAGGAGATCGAGGATTCCTACACGGACTCCGAGGCCCGCAAGGACATCTGAGTCAGGGGGGCGGCAGCGCTCCTAGCCCAGGTACCGGTGGACGACCACGGCCGCCGCGTAGAGCACGGTGACGCCCAGGTTGATGAACCCGCACTGCTTGAGCACGGGGATCAGCTCCCGCCGGTCCGCAGCCTTCAGCACCGTGGAGGCGGCGTTGAACGCCAGCGGGCTCACGGCGTAGACGAGCAGCACCCACGGGTTGTGGGGGACCAGCAGCAGCGGCAGGACCATCCCCACGAACAGCTCGGCCGTGAACGTGAGCCGCGCCTTGGGATCACCCAGGCGGACGGCCAGGGTCCTCTTGCCCACCTCGCGGTCACCGGGGATGTCGCGCACGTTGTTGGCCATGAGCAGCGCGCAGGCGAAGAGTCCGGTGGAGACGGCCATGATCCACGCGTCCGCGTTCAGCCGGCCGGCCTGCGTGATCGTGGTGCCCAGGGTGGCCACGAGCCCGAAGAACACGAAGACGAACACGTCTCCCAGACCCAGGTAGCCGTAGGGCTTCTTCCCGCCCGTGTATCCCCAGGCGGCCAGGATGGCGAGCACTCCCACCACGGCGAGCCACCACTGCTGGGAGAGCACCACGAGCGCCACACCGGTCACGGCGGCCAGCCCGAAGCACGCGAACGCGGCGGTCTTGACCTCGCGCGGGGCCGCGGCACCCGAGCCGGTCAGGCGCAGCGGGCCCACGCGGTCGTCGTCCGTGCCGCGCACGCCGTCCGAGTAGTCGTTCGCGTAGTTCACGCCAACCTGCAGGAACAGCGCCACGAGCAGCGCGAGCACGGCGTGCAGCGGCCGCGCCGCGTGCATGGCGTGCGCCGCTGCGGTCCCGGCGATCACGGGGGCCGCGGCCATGGGCAGCGTCCGCAGACGCGCTCCCTCGACCCACTGAGCTGGTGTGGCCACGGTGCAACCTTTCACGTACTGACGGCGGATTCGTCCTCATTGTTCCACGCGCTGTGCACGTGCACATGCCACCGGGTGCGGCGGGGTCCCCGGGCTCAGGGCACCTCCACCATGGTCTCCCGCCGGTCCGGGTCCCAGCGCCGCAGGGCGACCGCTTCCAGGGCTTGTGGTGGGGCGACGTCGCTGAACACCTCCAGCGCGCGGCCCACCCCGGCGGCGTCGAGACGCTTGGCGAGGGTCACGTGGGGAACCCACGGGCGGTCGTCCCCTCCGCACATGCGGCGCAGCTCCGCCGCAGCCGTGTGGAGATCGGGTGGCACGGCCAGCGCCTCCGCGAGCACGAACGGCCCTGGGCCCAGGACGGTGAGCCCCGTGACGGGCAGCGGGCACGGCAGCAGGGGGCGGATCAGGGACCGCGCCCGCTCGAGGACGGCCTCCTCGAAGTCCGGGGCGGCCAGCACGGTGAGGTGCGGCGCGTTGGAAGAGCTGCGGTGGGTGGCCAGGCTGGGCAACCCGGCCTCGCGCAGGGCGTCCCAGCGGGCGCGGACGGCCCGGTCGTGCTCCGGTGCGAGCACGAGGTCCAGGGAGTGGGCGGGCATGAGTTCTCCTCCGGGACGGGGTGGCGATCGACTGGTGCGCCGCTCAGGTGGCATGCCCTGCGAACAGCTCCACCGCGGCTCGCCGGTCCGGTTTGCCCGTGCTCAGCAGGGGCAGGGCGGCCACGTGGCGCCACAGCTTGGGCGCTGCGGGTGCACCGAGCCGGGCGCGCACGGTCTCGGCCAGTTCGCGCTCCAGCGTCCCTCTCTGCTCGGCGTTCTCTGCGGCTCCGGGGCGTGGCGCGATCACGGCGGCGACGGCCTGACCCCACTCGGGATGGGGGAGCGCGACCGCGAGGGCCTGCCGGACCCGTTCGTCCTCCAGCAGCACGGCGGCCACCCGCCCCGCGGAGACCTTCACGCCCCCGGTGTTGACCACGTCGTCCGTGCGGCCCAGGACCGTGAGCTCGCCGCGCTCGTCCACGGCCCCGAGGTCGTCGGTGCGGTACCAGCGCTGCCCGTCCAGCACCCGGAAGTGCGCGGCGGTCTGGGCGGGATCGTCCAGGTATCCCGCGGCCACCACGTCCCCACCGAGCCAGATGCGGCCCTCCGAGCCGCGTGGTGACCCGGCCGAGGAGGGCGGCCCGGCGGCGTCGGGATCGGGAACCACGCGGACGGTGACTGCGTCCAGGGCGGTGCCGTCGTACACGCAGCCGCCGCACGTCTCGGACATCCCGTACGTGCGCACCACACGCACCCCCGCGTCCTCGGCGCGGGCGGCGAGGTCCGGGGCGAGCGGGGAGCCGCCCACGAGCACGGCGTCGAAGCGCGCGAGGGCGGCCACCGCGCGGGGGTCCGGGGCGCCGTCGTGCGGGTCCAGGATGCGCTGCAGCTGCGTGGGGACCACGGAGACGCAGCGCACCGGGTGGCTCAGCCGCTCGGCGGCGTCCGCGAAGGCGCCCGGGGTGAAGTGCTCGGCGGCCATCACCACGGGTTCGGTCCCGGCGAGCACCGAGCGCACGAGCACCTGCACGCCCGCGACGTAGTGTGCCGGCAGGCACAGCAGCCACTGCCCCGTGCCCGAGGTGGCCCGTTCGGTGGCCCGCCCGGACGCGGTGAGCGCCTCGGTGCTCAGGACGGTCTTCTTGGGCCGCCCCGTGGAGCCGGAGGTGGCCACGACCACCGCGGGCCCGGGCCGGGACAGCGCCCTGCGGAGCCGGGGAAGCAGGGCAGCGGGATGGCCCTCGAGCGGGCCGTCCAGCACCACGACGTCGCTCGGCAGCTCCTCCGACCGGGGCGCCGTGGGCGCGTGACCGGGCAGGGGTGCTTCTCCCGGCGCGGAGTCAGCGCCCGACGCACCGGGCCAGGACGTGGCGGCGACGGGTGGTGCACCTGCCCCGGACGTTGAGGGACCCGGTCCCGGCGCGGAGGTGACCGGGGCAGAGCGGACGGGTGCGGCGGCGTCGTCGAGGGGGCCTGAACCGTGGGGGCTCACGCGGCGGCTCAGAAGTAGTAGGGGAACGCGGACCAGTCCGGGTCCCGCTTCTGCAGGAAGGCGTCCCGGCCCTCCACGGCCTCGTCCGTCATGTAGCCCATGCGGGTGGCCTCTCCGGCGAAGACCTGCTGGCCCACCATGCCGTCGTCCGGGAGGTTGAAGGCGTACTTGAGCATGCGCACGGCCTGCGGGGACTGGGAGGTGATCTTGCGCGCCCAGTCCAGGGCGGTGGACTCGAGCTCGGTGTGGGGGACCACGCGGTTCACGGCGCCCATGCGGTGCATGTCCTCGGCGGAATACTCGTCCGCGAGGAAGAAGATCTCCCGGGCGAACTTCTGACCCACCTGGCGAGCCAGCAGGGCGGAGCCGTAACCGGCGTCGAACGAGCCCACGGTGGCGTCCGTCTGCTTGAACTTGCCGTGCTCGGCGGAGGCGAGGGTGAGGTCGCACACCACGTGCAGCGAGTGCCCACCGCCCGCGGCCCACCCGGACACCGCGGCGATGACCACCTTGGGCATGGTGCGGATCAGACGCTGCACCTCCAGGATGTGCAGACGCCCGGCGCGGGCGGGGTCGATGGAGTCGGCGGTCTCGCCCTCCGCGTAGTGGTAGCCGTCCCGGCCACGGATGCGCTGGTCCCCGCCGGAGCAGAACGCCCAGCCGCCGTCCTTGGCGGAGGGCCCGTTGCCGGTGAGGATCACGGCGCCCACGTCCGAGGACATGCGGGCGTGGTCCAGGGTGCGGTACAGCTCGTCCACCGTGCCCGGGCGGAAGGCGTTGCGGACCTCCGGGCGGTCGAACGCGATGCGCACCCACGGCAGGTCCTTGACCACGGCCCCGTCCGCGTCCCGCTCCACCCCGCGGTGGTAGGTGATGTCCTGCAGGTCCGTGAAGCCCTCCACGGGCCGCCACTGCTGGGGGTCGAAGATCTCGGACACTCGTTCGGGAAGCTGCGCGTTGGTCATGGGTACCACTGTAGGACGGGGCGGGGTCGCGACGCCGCTGCCCGGTCCGCGTGCGCCCTGCCCCCGTCGCGTTTACTCCGTTGTTGCAGAACTAGCGCCGCTCAGGTGCATTTGCTCCACCGGACAGCGCAGGAAACGGATAGCGCGGCGCCCGGTTGCACGCGAGCGGGGACGCGACGCCGCTGCCTGGTCCGCGTGCGCCCTGCCCCGCCCCCCGTTGCGTTTACTCCGTTGTTGCAGATCTAGCGCCGCTCAGGTGCAGTTGCTCCACCCGGCGGCGCGTGAGCTGGACTGCGCGGCGCTCCCTTGATCGGGGACTAGATTGCTCTGGGAACAGCGGCGGGTTGTTCCGGTACCGGCAGGAAGGACCCCCATGGCCATGCTTCCCGATCTGAGCACCGTGGCATGGGCGGCGCTCGCCCTCGCCGCGGTCCTGGTGGGCTTCTCCAAGACCGCGCTGCCGGGGATCAACACGCTGGCCGTCGCGATCTGCGCCGCCGTGCTGCCCGCGAAACCCTCCACGGGCGCGCTGCTGCTCCTGCTGATCGTGGGGGACATGTTCGCGCTGTGGACCTACCGCAAGCACGCCCACTGGCCCACGCTGGTCCGCATGCTCCCGGCGGTCCTCGTGGGGCTCGCCCTGGGCGGTGTCTTCCTGGCCTTCGCGGGTGACTCCCTGGTCCGGCGCGTCATCGGCGTCATGTTGCTGCTCCTCATGGCGCTCACGCTCTGGCAGCGCCACCGTGACGCCGCCTCCCGGGAGGACGACGGCGCCGCGCCGGCCCCTGCCTCACGCACCGCGGCCGTGGGGTACGGCTCCCTGGGTGGGTTCACCACCATGGTGGCCAATGCCGGCGGGCCGGTGATGTCCATGTACTTCCTGGCCGCCCGGTTCCCCAAGCAGGCCTTCCTGGGAACCGCGGCGTGGTTCTTCGCCGTGATGAACCTCCTCAAGGTCCCGGTGTCCGTGGGCCTGGGACTGATCAGCACCCAGACCCTGGTGCTGGACGCCCTCCTGGTCCCGGGTGTGGTGCTCGGCGCGTTCGCGGGCCGCTGGGCCATCTCCCGGATCCGGCAGCGGGTGTTCGACACCGCCGTGATCGTGGTGACGGTGCTGGGAGCGCTCTACCTGCTGGTCTGATGTGGCGGCACTAGGATTCAGTCGTGGACTCGATGACGCAGGTGCTTAGCGACTCGGTTGTGCAGATGCGGTCATTGCTGGGGGCCGTTGCAGACCTCTCGTGGGCGGCCCCCGCCGGAGATGTGGAGTGGTCCTGCCGTGACACGGCGGTGCATGTTGCGGACGACCTGTTCTCCTATGCGTCTCAGGTGATTGCTCAGCCCCAGGACAACTATCTGCCCATCGACGTGGTGGTGGATCAAAACGCAACCAACTGCCAGGTTCTTGAGGCAATCGGCATGTGTGGCCGAATGCTTGAACAGGCCGTTGAGAACGCCCTCCCCGAGGTCCGGGGCTGGCACCCTTATGGTGTCTCAGACGGCCCCGGGTTTGCTGCGATGGGCGCGGTCGAGGTCCTGGTACACACCTACGACATTGCCCGTGGCCTGGGTCTGGAGTGGAGGCCACCTGGAACCCTGTGCGCGCCGCTCCTGGGTCGGCTTTTCCCTCACGCGCCCGAGGGAAACCCCACCGCTGTGTTTCTCTACTGCTGTGGCCGAGTGCCCCTGGGCGAACGTCCCCGACTGGAGGAGTGGGCATGGGACTCCAGCGTTCCTGCGGCGCGCTGACCTATTGCACTCATGAAGTTGCGCGGTTCCTGGCCTGCTCCACCGGCGGTCGAGAAAAACGACCGTCTGATCTACACTCACCGTCACAATCCTTGGAACACGGCACGAGTAGGCGTCAGGGTGCTGGCAATGCTCCCCGGGCGTCTCGCAGGGCACTCTCGGCGACAGTGGTGTCGACCACGACGCGTGCGCCATCGCGATCCTCGTTCCAGGGCACCCAGCCGTCGACCTGGACCTCGCTCCACCTCGGAACATGGTGCCCGGGGATATCGGCCTGGCGGGACTCGACACGGCGGCGATGCTCATCCCCATCTAGCAGAACGGTCTCGAGGACCGTCAATTGGGCGCCGCACCGGTGCGCGGTTTCACGCCAGGCGGCGCGAGCCTCGGGAACGGCGTTGACAGCGTCCGCGATGACGTTCATTCCGAGCAGCAGGTTGGAAGCGGCAACCTCGTGGACGACCACGTAGCCGGCTGTGCCGACGTGTTCCTGGACCCTGTAGAGGGCTGTTTCGACGGCATCGACGCGTAGGTAGCAAGCACCCGTCGCCTGCGCCAGCTGCTTGGCGAGCGTCGTCTTGCCCATGCCTGAGCGTCCTGCCAGCACGCAAAGCCACGGTCTATGGGTTCTCTCGCGTTCTTTCTGCATGGTCTCGATGCTGTCAGGTTTCGCGACGATTTGCGTTTCGTCGTCACCGCACCGTCACCGGTGCGGATGCCCTCTCTTGACGAGTCTAAGCAGTGCCGAAATGGTGGTGGTGCGTTGACCGGTTGAACTCGCTTGCGTGTGAGCTACCGGGTGCGTGGTCGAGGCTTAGCTGTGATTAGAACGTCGGTTTCTCCGAGAATACGACGAGGCCACAAAGGTAATAGCGGGCAGCGAGAGGAACAGGAGGAGATGGGCAAGCCCGGGCTGGCTGCCTGGACGGGCGGAAACCGGAATGATGATGCAAGGGGCGAGGGCCATGAGACCGATGACTCCTGCCGTCAGGCGTTGCACAACAGAGGATCGTTGGTTTCGTGCCCGGGGACGGAGGGCGATGCAGAGAAAGACCGCGAGTACCGCTAGGTGAAAAGCGAGCAAGGCCCACGCTGGTCCATTCATGAGAGAAGTAAACCACTCACGCTTGGATGCCATCACTGCGTCGGTCGTCTACTCGACGCTCACCAACAGTCGAACCCCTCACTCGATGCTCCCATTGCACGCTTCGTGTGTGCAGAAACGGTGGCGGATTCAACCGGTCAACGCAAAGCAGGAGCAGCCCATCTGGGCTGGGCGCACCTAGGGTGAGGTCATGTCTTCCCACCTCTTCGACCTGGACCGCATCGGCCGGGGCCTGCCGTTCGCGCAGTCCCTCCCGCGGCTGGAGCAGGCGCTCGTCGGCGGGGCCGCCGTGGTGCAGGCCCCTCCCGGCACGGGCAAGACCACGGTGGTCCCGCCGCTCGTGGCCAACCTGGTGCACGACGGCGACACACAAGGGGCCGGCCGCGTCGTCGTCGTCCAGCCCCGCCGGGTTGCGGCCCGGGCGGCCGCCCGCCGGCTGGCCGCGCTCACAGGAGCGGAGCCGGGCGGCGTCGTCGGCTGGAGCGTGCGGGGCGAGCAGAAGACCTCGAAGGCCACCCGGGTGGAGTTCGTGACCCCCGGGATCATGCTGCGCCGTCTGCTGGGGGACCCGGAGCTGGCGGGAACCTCCGCCGTGGTCCTGGACGAGGTGCACGAGCGCGGGGTGGAGTCGGACCTGCTCGTGGGGATGCTCGCGGACCTGTGTCAGCTGCGCGAGGACCTCACGGTGGTGGCCATGTCGGCCACGGTGGACGCGCAGCGCTTCGCGGAGCTGCTCGGCGGCGGGGAGCCGGTGCCCGTGGTGGACTGCCCGTCCGCGCTGCACCCGCTGGCCGTGGAGTGGGCGCCCGGCCCGCGGCGCCTGGACGAGCGCGGCGTCACCCCGGCGTTCCTCTCCCACGTGGCGCGCACGGCCGCGGCCGCCCACGAGCGTGCCGTGGCCGAGGACCCCTCCGTGGACGCCCTCGTGTTCCTCCCCGGGGCCCGCGAGGTCACGCGGGTGGCGTCCGAGCTGCGCTCGCTCACCGGCGCCGAGGTGCTGGAGCTGCACGGCCAGCTCGCGCCCCGGGAGCAGGACCGCGCCGTGGCGGGCCGCGCACCGGGGGAGCGGCCGCGGATCGTGGTCAGCACCTCGCTCGCGGAGTCCTCGCTGACGGTGTCGGGCGTGCGGCTCGTGGTGGACTCGGGCCTCGCCCGTCAGCCCCGCCGGGACGCCGGGCGCGGCATCTCGGGGCTCGTCACGGTCTCCGCGTCCAAGGCCTCCGCGGAGCAGCGGGCCGGGCGCGCCGCACGCCAGGGCCCGGGCACGGTGGTGCGCTGCTACGACGACGCCGCCTGGGGCGCCATGCCCGCCCACACCGTCCCCGAGGTGCGCACCGCGGACCTCACCGCAGCGTCGCTCGCGCTCGCCGTGTGGGGCGCGCCCGGCGGCGAGGGCATGGCCCTGCCGGACCCGCTGCCCGCACGGGCCCGGGCGGATGCGGTGGCCGAGCTGCGGCGCATCGGTGCCATTGCCGACGACGGCCGTGCCACGGACCTCGGTCGCCTGCTGGTCACCCTGCCCGTGGAACCCCGTTGGGGCCGCGCGCTGCTGGACGGCGCGGACCTCGTGGGGCGTCGAACCGCGGCCGAGGTGATTGCCGCGGTCTCCGACGGCGCCCGCGCACCCGCCGCGGACATCCCCGCCCTCGTGCGTGGGCTGCGCTCCGGTGGCGCGCAGGGTTCCGACCGCTGGCGCCGGGACGTGCAGCGGCTGGAACGCATGGCGGCGCACACCGCGCTCGCCGCAGAGGATCCGGCCAACAGCGCCGGTGGGGGCGCCGTGGCGGTGGGCGTGCCCGCGGAGCTGCGGGAGGGCGTCGTCGTGGGCCTGGCGCAGCCCGAGTGGGTGGCCCGGCGCCTGGACGAGCGCGGGGACCAGTGGCTGCTGGCCTCCGGAACGCGCGCGGGACTGGAGGCCGGGAGCCCGCTGCGCCACCACGAGTGGCTGGCGGTGGCCGAGCTGAGCCGCGCGGCCGGGAGGGCCGCGGCGGGCACGGGCGCGGTGATCCGCGCGGCGGCTCCGCTGGACCGGGAGACGGCGCAGCTTGTCGCGGGTCCGCTCGCCCGCGAAGAGACGCGGGCCCACTTCGCGAACGGGCGCGTGGTCACCCGCGCGGTGCGTGCCGTGGGCGCCATCGAGCTCTCCGCCACCCCGGTCACCGCGGACCCCGAGACGGCCGTGCCCGCCATCCGCGCCGCCCTCGCCGCCCAGGGGCTGGACCTGCTGCCGTGGGACGACGTCGCGGTGGGCCTGCGTGCGCGCCTGGCCCTGCTGCGTCGTCACCTGGGTGAGCCGTGGCCCGCGGTGGACGACGCCGCCCTGCTCGCCCGCGCGGACGAGTGGCTCGCCACCGAGCTGCGGGACGTGGCCCGGGGCGGATCGCTGCGCTCCGTGAAGGTGGCAGATGCCCTGCGGCGGCTGCTGCCGTGGCCCGAGTCCGCCCGCCTGGAGGAGCTGGCGCCGCGGCGCCTCGCGGTGCCCAGCGGGAACACCGCGCGCATCGACTACCCCGAGGTCTTCGACGAGGAGGAGCCCGCGAGCCCGCCCGTGGTGGCGGTCAAGCTGCAGGAGTGCTTCGGCTGGGCGGAGACCCCGCGCGTGGCGGACGGGCGCGTGCCCGTGCAGTTCCACCTGCTCTCACCGGGCAGGGCCACGCTGGCCATCACCGAGGACCTGGCGTCGTTCTGGTCCGGGCCGTACGCCCAGGTGCGGGCGGAGATGCGCGGACGCTACCCCAAGCACCCGTGGCCCGAGGACCCGTGGAACGCGGTGGCCACGGCCAAGACCTCCCGGGCGCTGCGCCGGCGGGTCTGAGCAGCGCGTTTGAGATCGGGTGTGAGCTGCATTACGGTGAAAGACTGTTCGCCCCGGCAGTGCACCACCACGCGCGCACCGGGCCCGGCCGAGCACCTCGCGGCGCGGGAGCAGCGGACTGCACGACTGGCAGACGACCAGCACCAACCACCTCATCGTCCAGGTTGGTCCACAACCGTCGGCTGACCCGCGCCACCCCGCCCCGGGTTCCGTGTCCCGCGCACGGGCTGCGGTCCACGGCCGGAGCACGCACGCTCCACCGTGAGACCCGGCCCCCGCTGCAGGCCCACGGACCGAGGCGCGAGGGGCGTGTCCGTTCTCAGACACAGATCGCGAAGTGAACTCCATGACCTCCACCCTTGCGGACACCGCCATGACCATCGACCCCACCGAGATCCCCGCCGTGGGCCCGGAGCTGGCCCGTTCCTGGCTGCTCGTCAACGGCTCCCACGTCTCCCGCTTCGACCAGGCCGCGCAGAGCGCCGCGGACGCCGTGGTGCTGGACGTCGAGGACTCCGTGGCACCCGCGGACAAGGCCCAGGCCCGGGAGAACGTGATCACCTGGCTCAACGAGCGGGACGAGGACGGCACCCCGCACCGCGCGTGGGTCCGCATCAACGGCTTCGGCACCGCGTGGTGGGAGGACGACCTCCTGGCGCTGCGGGACGTCCCAGGACTGGACGGCGTGATGCTGGCCATGACCGAGTCCCCGGAGCACGTGACCCGCACTGCGGAGATGCTGCGCGGCACGCGGATCGTCGCCCTCGTGGAGACCGCCCGCGGGGTGCAGAACCTGCAGGACATCGCCACGGCCCGCTCCACCTACCGCCTCGCGTTCGGCATCGGCGACTACCGCCGTGACACCGGCTTCGGGGAGAACCCCATGGCGCTCGCGTACACGCGCTCGCAGTTCACCATCGCGTCCCGCGCCGCAAACCTGCCCGGTCCCATCGACGGCCCCGCCGTGGGTGCCCTCGGCGCCAAGCTCGCCGAGGCCACGGGTGTCACGGACGAGTTCGGCATGACCGGCAAGCTGTGCCTCATGCCCGAGCAGACCGCCACGGTCAACGAGGGCCTGTCCCCGTCCCTGAGCGAGCTGTCCTGGGCCACCGAGTTCCTGCAGGAGTTCGAGGAGGACGGCGGCCAGATCCGCAACGGCTCCGACCTGCCCCGTCTGGCCCGCGCCCGCAAGGTCCTGGGACTGGCGACGGCGTTCGGCATGCGCCTGCCGGAGGGCTACGACATGCACTTCGAGGCACCCACGGACACCTACCACTGCTGAGGGACCGCACCGCGTCCCGCCCGCCGCGGACAGAACGCCCCGCACCGTGAGGTGCGGGGCGTTCGTCATGGAACAGCGAGCGGGTCGGTCAGACCGTCCCGGCAGGAGCCTCACCGGCGGCGGCGTGGGCCGCAGCTGCGGGGTCCGCCTCCTCGGGGTGGCGGACGAGCCGGAGCGTCTCGTCGAACTCGCGGTCGATCTCCGGGTTGTCCCGGTGGGTCAGCAGGGACACCACGATGCCCACCAGACCGCCCAGGATGAATCCGGGGATGATCTCGTAGAGGTCGCTCCACGGGGTGTACTGCCACAGGAACACGGTGGCGGCACCCACGAGCATGGCGCTGATGGCGCCCGCGTTCGTGAGCTTGCGCCAGAACAGGCTCATGAGCACAACGGGTCCGAAGGCGGCGCCGAAGCCGGCCCACGCGAAGCCCACGAGGTCCAGGATGGTGGAGTTCTGCTCCCAGGCGAGGGCCGCGGCCACCACGGCCACGAGCAGCACGCCGCCGCGGCCCAGCCACACCTGGGCCTTGGGGGAGGGGGTGCGCTTGGCGGCCAGGTTGTAGAGGTCCTCCACCAGCGCGGAGGAGGACACGATCAGCTGCGAGGAGATCGTGGACATCACGGCCGCGAGCACCGCCGCCAGGACGAGACCGGCGATCAGCGGGTGGAACAGCACCTGCGACATGTCCAGGAAGATGGCCTCGGGGTCGGTGGGCTCCTCACCCGGGCGGTTGCCGTAGTACGCGAGGCCCACCAGGGCGGTGCCGATGGCGCCCAGCACGGTGAGGACCATCCAGCCGATGCCGATGCGGCGTCCGGCCTTGGCGTCCGCGGGGGTGCGCATGGCCATGAAGCGCACGATGATGTGCGGCTGGCCGAAGTAGCCGAGTCCCCACGCGAGCGAGGAGATGATGCCCACCGCGGTGCCGCCCGCGAACAGGGACAGTGCGTGGGGGTTGACGTTCTCGATGCGGGTGACCATCTCACCGGGCCCGCCCACCAGGAACACGCCCACGATCGGCACCATGACCAGTGCCACGAGCATCAGCAGGCCCTGGAAGAGGTCCGTGTAGGACGCGCCCAGGAAGCCGCCGAAGAACGTGTAGAGCACGGTCACGCCGGCCACCAGCAGCATGCCGGTCAGGTAGCTCGTGCCGAACGAGGACTGGAAGAACACGCCGCCGGCCACCATGCCGGAGGACACGTAGAACGTGAAGAACACCAGGATGATCACGCCGGAGATCACGCGCAGGATCCGGGTGTTGCCCTTGAGCCGGTTGTCCAGGAAGGAGGGAATGGTGATGGAGTTGTGGGAGACCTCGGTGTACGCGCGCAGCCGCGGCGCCACGATCTTCCAGTTCACCCACGCGCCCACGGTCAGGCCGATGGCGAGCCAGGCCTCCACCAGGCCGGAGAGGTAGACCGCTCCGGGCAGGCCCATGAGAAGCCACCCGGACATGTCCGACGCACCGGCGGACAGCGCCGCCACACCGGGCTTGAGGTTGCGCCCGCCCAGCATGTAGTCGTCGAGGTTCTTGGTCTTGCTGTTGGCCCACAGGCCGATGCAGATCATGGCGATGAAGTACGCCAGGATCGCCATGAGTTGGTACGCCTGATCGGACATGCGCGTGCCTTCCGGTACGGGATCGTTGGACTGCGCCCACTGTATAGGGGGACGAAGTGCTTCCCGGTTGCATGAAGTGAGGCAGAACACAAGGGTACGCCGCCCGGCGGTCGCGGCCGTTCAGTCGCCCGCAGCATCCCACGGCTCGAACACCGCGGGCTCCCGGGACCACGTGCCCGGGTCCCAGTGCTCCAGCACCTCGGCGGCCGTGCGCACGGGGTGGGACACGCCCAGGGACGAGGCCAGCCAGGTCACCACGTCCTCGGGGGAGTGCCCCAGGTCCTGGAGCTCGCGCAGGGTCACGGCGCCGTCGCGCTTGGCGAGCCGGTCCCCGCCCGGCCCCAGAACGAGCGGCACGTGCAGGTACGACGGCGCGGGGTGGCCCAGCAGCTGCGCGAGGTACGCCTGACGGGGCGCGGAGGGCAGGAGGTCGTCCCCGCGCACCACCTGGCCCACGCCCTGCTCGGCGTCGTCCACCACCACGGCCAGGTTGTAGGCGGGGGTGCCGTCGTTGCGCACGAGCACCATGTCGTCCACGGCACCCGTGAACTCGCCCGCGAAGTGGTCCCGCACGGTGAGCTCCCGCACCCCGGCGCGCAGGCGCACGGCGGGAGGGCGCTCCGTGCGGCGTCGTGCCCGCTGCTCCTCGGTGAGGTGGCGGCACGTGCCCGGGTAGGCGCCCGGGATGCCATGCGGTGCGGACGCGGCGGCGTGGATCTCCCTGCGGGTGCAGAAGCACTCGTAGGTGAGCCCGGCTGCGGTGAGCTCCTGCACGCGCTCCAGGAAGTGGGGGATGCGCTGGGACTGGTGGTCCACGGGTCCGTCCCAGTCCAGGCCAATGGCCCGCAGATCCGCCACGTTGCGTTCGGCCGCGCCGGGCTTCACGCGGTCCAGGTCCTCCACGCGCAGCAGGAACCGGCGTCCCGTGGTGCGCGCGAACCCCCACGCGGCCAGCGCGGTGCGCAGGTTGCCCAGGTGCAGATCACCGGAGGGCGAGGGCGCAAAGCGCCCCGCGGCGTCGTGCGCGGGACGGGAGTGGGTGGGGGACACGCGGCACACAGTAGCACCGGCGCCGGGCGGGCCGAAGGCTCCGTCGCCCGCCCTGTGGCGCAGGCACAGCACCCCGCCACAGGCCCCGCACCGCGCCCTTCCGCGGGCCCCGTGGACCCCGCCCGGATGCGGGGCGGGTGGTGCGTTGCGGATAGAGTGAGCCGCATGGCACGCACCCAGGAGCTGCGCCCCGGCGTCTACGTGATCGGCACCGAGAACTGGAGACTGAACTCCGGTCTGGTGCTGGGCACTCAGCGCGCCCTGGTGGTGGACACCGGTGCCGGCCCCCGCCAGGGGCGCGAGATCCTCGCGGCCGTCCGGGACATCACGGACCTGCCGCTGACCGTGGTGAACACCCACGCCCACTACGACCATTACATGGGCAACGCCGTGTTCGCGCGCGCGGGTGCCACGGAGTTCTGGGCGCACAAGGCCTGCGCGAGCGCCATGGCCGAGGTGGGGGAGTACCAGCGCAGCTTCGTCAGCACACAGGAGCCCGAGATGGGTGCCGGCGAGGGCATCGACACCCGACTGGTGCTGCCCACGAACACGCTTCCGGGCACGGGTCTGCGCCCCTCGCTCACGCGCATCGACCTGGGCGAGCGCCCCGTCACCCTGTTCTTCCTGGGCCCCGGCCACACGGACAACGACGTGTGCGTGGGCGTGGACGACGTCGTGTTCTGCGGCGACCTCGTGGAGGAGGGCGCGGACCCCAACTTCGAGGACGCCTACCCCCAGCGCTGGGTGGAGTCCCTGCGCGCGCTGGCCACCCTGGAGCGCTACACCGCGTTCGTCCCGGGCCACGGCACGCCCGTCTCCGCCAACTTCGTGACGCAGCAGGCGGACACCATGGAGCTGGCCATCCACCGCGCGCGGGACGTGGACCTCGCGGGCGGGGGGCCCTCCACGGCGGCCATGTACCGGCTGCCCTACCAGGCGGGCGTCGCCCGGGTGTTCCTGGACCGCTGCGCGCTCATCGAGTCGCGGGACGCAGCCGCCGCGCCACCACGGCCCACCCCAGAGCAGCCGCCGACGCAATCCCCAGGTACCCCGCCGTCAGAGTGACCCGCCCGGCGAACGTTCCCGCCACGGTCGGGTAGGGCCACCACACCGCCAGCAGCACCAGCGCGGTGGTGAGCACGGTCAGCAGCACGGCGGTCGCGATCCGCGGCCGCGCGGGGACACGCGGTGCCCGGGGTGCGTACCCGTACGGCTGCGGCGCCCACCCCGGGTTTCCGTTGCCGGCCGGGTCCCCGTTCCACGGCGGGTTCCCGTTCCACACCGGGGCGCCGCCCGCGGACGACGACGCCGCCCGCGCCCGTTCCTGCTCCGCCCTCTCGTGGGCGGGGGGCATGTAGGCGCTCTCCCCACGGTCCTCGCTCCACGAGAGCTCCTGCCGCTTGCGGGAGCGGTCCTCCCGGAACCGGCGGTAGGCCTGGCCCGGAGCGCTGCCCGTGCGGAGCCCGGAACGGCCCAGGGCGGCGTCGAGCAACCGGGTGAGCAGGGTGGCGAGCACGCCCCAGCCGGCGACGATCAGCAGCGCGGCCACGGCGTCCGTGGGGCGGTGCCAGCCGTTGAGCACGGTGCTCATGCCCACCAGCGCGGCCAGGAACGCGCCCCAGCGCCCGGTGCGCGCGCGGCGGTGGGCAGGGGCCACCAGGAGTGCGGCCATGAGCAGGGAGGCCGCGGCGGTGGTGTGCCCGGAGGGGAACGAGTTGGACGCGATCTGCTGCACGCCCAGGTCCGGCTTGTCCAGGACCCCGTGCTTGAGGAACTGCGTGGTGAGGTTCGCCGCGAGCACCGAACCCACCGCGAAGAGTGCGGCGCTCCACCGGCGGTGCCGCACGGCCCAGACCAGGGCGAGCACACCCGCGAGGACCGCGACCACTTCCGGGAGGTACTGCGCGGCCACGAGCACGGGGGTGGGGACGAGAGTGGTGCGGTCCGCCTTGGCCTGCGTGAGGGCGGCCTCGTCCAGAGCCTGCCCGGTCACGGTGCCCAGCCCGGCGTGCGCGATGAGCGGGACCAGTCCCCACAGCACGAGCAGGGCCAGGAGGGCTCCCACCACGGAGCGGGGGGTGACCGTGCGCGCGGGCCCGGGTGCAGGGGCGTATCC
>NZ_PHOA01000055.1 GCF_003687455.1 Kocuria tytonicola
ACTCGTCGGCGCGGGCGGCGCCGCCCGCGACCACCAGACCGGTGACCGCGCCGCCCGCGCCGACGAGTCCGCCGCCGAGCTCGTGGTCGATGCCGTCCACGGCGCCCTGGACCACACCGTTCCAGTCGTGGCTGCGCAGGGGGGAGTCGATGTGCTCGTCGTAGATGCGCTGCTGCTCCGCGGTCGAGAGCGGTCCCTTGGGGCTGGCCACGAAACGTGCCTTGCCGGTCTCGGTGGCCACGGTGAGCAGGGCGTCGTTCGTCCCGAGACCGTTGGCCCGGGCGTACTGCTGCGTCCACTTGCCCGGGTCGGTGGGCTCCGTGAAGCGGTCCACGAAGACCACCGTCAGCGTGATGTGGTGCTTCTTCCCGAGCTCGCCGATGCTGCGGGTCAGTCCGGAGGTGTCGCCCAGGACGTTCGCCTGGTCCACGACCCGCGAGCCCGAGTCCACCGCCGAGGGGGGCTGCGCCGTCGCCACGGGCAGTGCCAGGAAGCAGGCCCCTGACAGGGCTGCGGCCGTGGCGGTGCGGCGCCACACGGTGCGTGAACTCATGGTCCTCGTTCCCTCGATGTCGGCCCGGCGAATGACGTCCCGGGCAGTGCTGCTCCACAGGATGCCGTGCGTAGCCCAGAATACGCTGTGCGTCCTGTGGGGTCACTCACTCCTGCAGCTCCCCGAAAACCGTCAGTGGACTCCCAGCAAGAGAGCTGTTCTCTCAGCCCCACCCCAGAGGAACGGGGCATACTTGAGCCCCGGACCAGGTCGGCGCCCACCGCCGGCACCAGAGGTTGACAAGGAGAGACCATGGCTGATTCCCGCGATCCTCGCACCGGGGGAGATCCCCAGCACCCCGTCCCCGGGGGACACGGCTCTGCGGCGGACGGCACCGGCGCCGACTCCGTCGGCGGGTCGTCGTGGCAGGCCCGCGACACCCGGCCCATGCCGCCTGCGGGACACGGAACTGCGGGGTACGACGCCGCGGGGTCCGCTCGGGAAGGTGCGCGGTTCGACCAGGGGCAGGCCGCCGGGCGGGACCCCTACTACGGGGTCCAGGGCGGTGGCGCGGACCAGGGAGGCTACGGGGCTACACCCTACGAGGGCACGGGCTCCTTCACCGGGGCGGGCCACGGCTACGGGGTCGCGGGGGACGGCGGCGCCCAGCCCCCGTACTCGGGTGGACCCGGGTACGAGGGGCACCCCGAGGGCTCCTACCCCCAGGAGGACGGGACGGCTGCAGCGCCGAAGCGGAGGTTCGGTGCGGGCACCATGATCGCGGGGATGGCGCTCGCCGGACTGCTCGGAGCGGGAGTGGCCGTGGGCACGGGCGCCGTGGGCGCGGACGGCGGGGCCTCGGGAGGCACGAACAGCTCTCCGGTGATCGTCAACGACACGGACTCCGTCAACGAGATCACCGGCGCCACCCAGAAGGCCTCGCCCTCGGTGGTCACCATCTCCGCGACCGCAGGCAGCCAGGCCGGCACCGGTTCCGGGGTGATCCTCGACGACCAGGGCCACATTCTCACCAACACGCACGTGGTGACCCTGGACGGCGCCACCTCGGACGCCAAGCTCGAGGTCCAGACCGCGGACGGCTCCGTGCGCAAGGCCACCGTGGTGGGCACGGACCCGGAGTCGGACCTCGCCGTCATCACGGTGGACCCGAGTGGGCTCACCCCCGCGGAGTTCGGCGACTCCGGCAAGCTCAACGTGGGGGACGCCGCCATTGCGATCGGGGCGCCCCTGGGGCTGAGCGGAACCGTCACGGACGGCATCGTCTCCACGCTGAACCGCACCATTGCCGTGGCATCCTCCGCGGCGCAGGACACCCCGGAGGACACCCAGCGCAGCCCCGGCGGTCCGCAGGACTTCTTCTTCAACTTCCCGGACAACGGGCAGTCCGGTTCCCAGTCCGCGAAGTCCAGCGTCTACCTCAACGTGCTCCAGACCGATGCCGCGATCAACCCCGGCAACTCCGGCGGCGCGCTCGTGAACGCGCAGGGCCAGGTGATCGGGATCAACGTGGCGATTGCGTCCGCGGGAGGCTCGTCCGGCGAGTCCTCCGCCTCCGGGAACATCGGGGTGGGCTTCTCGATTCCGGCCAACACCGCGAAGCGGGTGGCGGACGAGATCATCAAGGACGGCAAGGCCAGCCACGGCTACCTGGGGGCCTCGGTCTCCGGATACACCCCCTCGGGGGCGAACTCCGAGACGTTCTCCGCGGGCGCCAAGGTGCGCTCGGTGGAGTCGGGCTCTCCGGCCGAGGACGCCGGTCTGAAGGCGAACGACGTGGTCACGAAGTTCAACGGCAAGCCGATCACGGACGCGGACGCCCTCACGGCGGGCGTGCGGGAGCTCGGTGCCGGGTCGAAAGCCGAGATCACCTACCAGCGGGACGGCGACGAGCGCACCGCCACGGTCACCGTGGGCAACGCGGCGGACCACAAGAAGTAAGCTGCCGTCCCGCGCGGTGGCGCCAGAGGTGCCACCGCGCGGGAGGTGCCGTCCCCGGGCGGGCCCCGAGCGGCGTCGTCCCAGGCAGCGGCAGCGCTCAGAGACCCCGGGGGAAGTCCAGCTGGCGCCACGCCTCGTAGAGCGCGATCGACGCCGCGTTGGCCAGGTTGAGGGAGCGGCGCCCCTCGAGCATGGGGATGCGCACGCGCTCGTCCACGTGCGGGTCCGCGAGCACTTCGTCCGGCAGGCCCGTGGACTCCCGCCCGAAGAGCAGCACGTCCCCGTCCCGGTAGGACACGTCCGTGTGCCGGGTTTGGGAGCGGGACGTGAACGCGATGACCCGGGCGTCCCCGAGCTTTTCCCACAGGTCCTCGACCGAGGGGTGCACGTCCATCACGGCGAGGTCGTGGTAGTCGAGGCCCGCGCGGCGCAGGTGCGCGTCCGAGAAGTCGAAGCCCAGCGGCTCCACCAGGTGCAGGCGGGCACCCGTGCACGCGGCCAGACGGATGGCGTTGCCCGTGTTGCCCGGGATCTCAGGGGTGTGGAAGACGAAGTGGAGCATGGGTGCGAGTCTAGGCCCGCCCCGCGCGTCGGAGCCGTTCGTAGAATGGGGCCATGCCCACACCCCGCGTCTACCTGGACCACGCCGCGACCACCGACATGCTCCCCGAGGCCGTCGAGGCCTACGTGGACCAGACGCGGCGGGGCGGGAACCCCGCGTCCCTGCACGCCGCCGGGCGCTCGGCCCGCATGGCCCTGGAAACCGGCCGGGACGCGGTGGCCGCGGCGCTGAACGCCGAACCGGTGGAGGTCATCCTCACCTCGGGAGGCACCGAGGCGGACAACATGGCGGTGCTCGGCCTCTACCGAGCCGCACGACAGGCGGACCCGCGCCGGAAGGTCATCGCGCTGTCCACCGTGGAGCACCACGCGGTCACGGAGGCCGCGGAGTGGCTCGAGTCCCACGAGGGCGCCGAACTCGTCTGGCTCCCCGTGGCTGGTGACGGTCGCGTGGACCCGCACCACCTCGCGCGCCTGCTCGCGGAGCGCCCGGGGGAGACCGCCCTGGTCACCGTCATGTGGGCCAACAACGAGGTGGGTACCGTCCAGCCGGTGCGGGAGCTCGGGGCGCTGTGCCACGAGGCCGGGGTCGCCCTCCACGTGGACGCCGTGCAGGCGTTCTGCACCGTTCCGATGGACGCCCACCTGCCCGGCATCAGCACCCTCGCGGTCTCCGCCCACAAGCTGGGCGGGCCCATGGGTGTGGGGGCCCTCTACGCCCCGCGCACGGTGAAGCTGTCTGCCACGAGCTTCGGTGGGGGGCAGGAGCGCGGTGTGCGCTCCGGAACGGTCAACGCCGCCGGGGCGGCCGCGTTCGGCGCGGCGGTCGAGGTGGCCCGGCGCGACGCCCGGTCCGAGTTCCTGCGCCGCGCCGCCCTGCGGGACACGCTCGTGGCGGGCATCCGTGAGCGGGTGCCCGGTGCCGTCCTGCGCGGCCCCGAGCCCGGCACGCCCGAGGCGGAGTGGGAGCAGCCCACCCGGCTGCCGGGCAACGCCCACTTCACGTTCCCCGGCTGCGAAGGGGACTCCATGCTCTTCCTGTTCGACGCCGCGGGGGTGGCCCTGTCCACCGGCTCCGCGTGCAGCGCGGGGGTGCCGCGCGCCTCCCACGTGCTGCTGGCCATGGGGTTGGACGAGGAGACCGCCCGCGGCGCGCAGCGCTTCTCCCTGGGCCGCTCGAGCACGGCCGAGGACGTGGCCGTGGTGCTCGACGTCGTCACGGACGTCCACGCCCGGGCCCGGGCCGCGGGGCTCTCCGGCCACGTGCCGGGGTTCTCCTCCTGACCGGTGGCGCCCCGGGTGCGGGGAATAGGGGTTCACGGCAGGACGTTGTGACCACGATCCGGAACTCTCCACGAAAGGAACCCTGTGCGCGTACTGGCAGCGATGAGCGGCGGTGTGGACTCGGCGGTGGCCGCGGCCCGCGCGGTGGACGCCGGGCACGACGTCACCGGGGTGCACCTGGCCCTGTCCCGGACCCCGGGGACGCTGCGCACGGGCGCCCGCGGCTGCTGCACCATCGAGGACTCCCGTGACGCCTGGCGCGCCGCGGAGAAGCTCGGCATCCCCTACTACGTGTGGGACTTCTCGGAGCGCTTCCAGGCGGACGTGGTGGACGACTTCGTGGCCGAGTACGCCGCGGGCCGCACCCCGAACCCGTGCATGCGCTGCAACGAGAAGATCAAGTTCGCGGCGCTGCTCGAGAAGGCGCTGGCCCTGGGGTTCGACGCCGTGTGCACGGGCCACTACGCCAAGGTGGTGGAGGACGCGGACGGCCACAAGGAGCTGCACCGCGCCGCGGACTGGGCGAAGGACCAGTCCTACGTGCTGGGCGTGCTCACCGCGGAGCAGCTGGAGCACGCGATCTTCCCGCTGGCGGAGACCCCGTCCAAGGCCCAGGTCCGCGCGGAGGCCGAGGAGCGGGGGCTGTCCGTGGCCTCGAAGCCGGATTCCCACGACATCTGCTTCATCCCGGACGGCGACACCCGCGGCTGGCTCGCGGACCACATGGAGCTGGAGCCCGGACGGATCGTGGACACCGAGGGCCACGAGCTCGGGGAGCACCGCGGTGCGCAGGCCTACACGGTGGGCCAGCGCCGGGGCCTGCACATCGGCCGTCCGGCTCCGGACGGCAAGCCGCGATTCGTGCTGGAGATCCGCCCCAAGACCAACGAGGTGGTGGTGGGCCCGGAGCAGCTGCTCGCGATCGACCTCATGGAGGGCATCCGCCCTTCGTGGGCGGGTCTGCCACCCCGCGAGGTCACGGACCTGGGAGACGCCGACGGCCGCTCGGAGGACTTCCCCGTGACGGTGCAGGTGCGCGCACACGGCGATCCCGCCCCCGCGCGGGCCTGGCTCACCCGGGAGAACGGGGAGGCGCGGCTGCACATCCGGTTGGAGGAGTCCCAGCGGGGCGTGGCCCCGGGCCAGACCATGGTGCTCTACCAGGGCACGCGTGTCCTGGGCCAGGCCACGATCGACGCTGCCCGCGCGGACCGGGCCACCGCAGCACCCGCCCGCTGACCGGCACCGCGCGCTCCGGCGTGCCCGTTTACAGTGGAGGGCATGACGCCAGCCACCGATCCCGCCGACCACGCGCCCGTCGACCCCACCGCGAGCTCCGCGGCCCGTGACGCCACGGAGACCGCCCTCGAACGGCTCGGCGAGATCCGCGGCACCATCGACAACATCGACGCCGCGCTGATCCACCTGCTCGCCGAGCGCTTCAAGGCCACGCAGCGCGTGGGCAGGCTCAAGGCCGAGAACGACCTCCCGCCCTCGGACCCCGAGCGGGAGAAGGCCCAGATCCAGCGGCTGCGCCACCTCGCGGAGGCCGCGCACCTCGACCCCGAGTTCGCGGAGAAGTTCCTGACGTTCATCATCAGCGAGGTGATCCGCCACCACGAGGCCATCTCCGAGGACCACCAGCGGGCCGCGGACGCATGAGCGGCTTCGCCGACCACGCGGTCACCGCCACCCTGACCCGCCCGCTGCGCGGCACCGACCTCCCGGAGACCTTCCGGGTGCTGCGCGGTGAGCTCGGGGCGCCCCACCTCAGCGCCGTGCCGCTGCTGCCGGAGCGCGGTCCGCACGCGGAGCTCGCCGCGCGGACGTGCGCGGTGCTGGAGGAGCTGCACGCGGACCGCCAGCCCCACGGCTGGCGGGTCAGCAGCGTCCCCGGGGACGACTCCCGCCGGGCCCGTGCGCTGCTGGCCGGGGACCTCAACATGGTCGCGGACGTCCTGGGTGCCGAATCCGGCGCGGACACGGGTCCGGTGGTGGTCTCCCTGCTCGGCCCGGTCTCGCTCGCCGCCACGGTGCACGTGCGCAACGGGGAGAAGCTGCAGTCCGACCCGGGGGCACGCCGGGACCTCACCCAGTCCTGGTGCGCCGGGATGCCCGGGCTCCGTGCGGCGCTGCGGCGCAACACCGACGGGCGGGGCACGGTGCTCGTCCTGCACGAGCCGGAGCTGGACCGTGTGCTCGGCGGCCGGATCCCCACCGCGAGCGGCTACCGCACCCTGCGCGCGCTGCCCCGCCACGAGGTGCGCACAGCACTCACGGAAGCCGTCCGCGCGGCACGCTCCGCCGGCGCGGTGGCCGTGGCGCTGGATGCCGGTCCCGCCGACCCCCGGTGGGCCCGGGACGTGGGGGCCGACGCCACCGTGCTTCCCGTCCCCGACGGCCCCACCGCGCAGTGGGAGCCTCTGGCGGCCCTGCACGAGGCGGGTGTGGGCCTGTGCTTCGACTCCGCGGCCGTGACCGGTCGCACCCCTGTGCGGGCCGGCGTGGAGCGGATCGTGCGGCCGTGGAGCGAGCTGGGCATGGACCCGGCGGCACTGCTGGGAACGGGCCTGGCGCCGTCGGCGGAGATCTCCGGTCTGACCCCGCCCGAGCTGCCCGCGGCGCTCGCGCGGGTGACGCAGCTGTGCGGCGCGCTCACGGACGTGTGCAACGAGGCGTGAGCCCGGACAGGCCGTAGAATCGGGCGGAGGACGCGGGGCGTCGGCCGCGGCCCGCTCCCGGAGATGGACACGAGGGCGAGAGCGGGGTCATGAAGGCAAGAATTCTGGTGGTGGACGACGACGCCGCGTTGTCCGAGATGATCGGCATCATCCTGGCCTCGGAGGACTTCGAGCCGGTGTACTGCTACGACGGCGCGAGCGCCCGCGAGGTGTTCCGCGCCTGCGAGCCGGACGTGATCCTGCTGGACCTCATGCTGCCCGGGATGGACGGCATCCAGGTGTGCCAGCAGATCCGCGCGGAGTCGGACGTGCCCATCGTGATGCTGACCGCCAAGTCCGACACCGCGGACGTGGTGCGCGGGCTCGAGGCCGGCGCGGACGACTACGTCCCCAAGCCCTTCAAGCCCGCCGAGCTCGTAGCGCGGGTCAAGGCCCGGCTGCGTCCCACGGACCGCGGTGCCACGCAGGAGATCACCCTCGGTGACATCGTCATCGACGTCACCGGCCACACCGTCACCCGGGGCGACGAGGAGATCTCCCTGACGCCCCTGGAGTTCGACCTGCTGGCCACCCTCGCGCGCTCGCCGCACCAGGTGTTCAGCCGTGACGAGCTGCTGCGGGACGTGTGGGGCTACCCGCACGCGGCGGACAACCGCCTGGTCAATGTGCACGTGCAGCGGCTGCGCTCCAAGGTGGAACGCGATCCCGAGAACCCCGAAGTGGTGCTGACGGTGCGCGGCATCGGCTACAAAGCCGGCGGACACCCGCACAAATGACGCCCGCCCCGGCGCGCCTCCCGGCGAAGACCTCGGCCACGCGCCGTCGCCCCAAACGGTTCCGCAGGCTCCGGCTGGGGCGCCGGGTGCTGTTCCGCCGGTGGCGGCAGTCCCTGCAGTTCCGCGCCATCGCCGTGGCGCTCACGCTCACGTCCGTGGCGTTCCTCGCCACGGGAAGCTTCCTCTCCCACCAGATCGCGGACCGGCTGTTCACGGACCGGCTGAACCAGGTGCTGGAGGAGGCGCGCACCGACATCGACACCGCCCAGGCGAGCTTCGACGCCTCGGACGCCTCGGACCGCACCGAGGTGCAGGCGCTCATCAACTCCACCCTCGGCAGCCTGAGCCAGGACACCGGCTCCACGGACCACCGCTGGATCCTCATCCCCCTGGACCAGGGGCCGGGCCAGTCCTTCGTGGGTGTCCAGAGCGAGAGCTCCTGGATGACGTCCGCCACCGTGCCGCAGCAGCTGCAGCAGCGCGTGGCCAGCGCGGACGGCACCTACTGGCAGCCCGCCTCCGCGCGCATGACGGAGAACGGTCCCGAGCAGCCCGTGATCGTGATCGGGGACGTGGTCCAGCTCAACCAGAACTCCCGCTACGGGCTCTACTTCGTGTACGACTTCTCCGACCCGCAGGCCACCCTGGACTCCATCCACGCGGTGCTGCTGCTGTCCATGGTGGCGCTACTGCTGCTCGTGGGCACGATCGTCTGGTACGTCACCCGTGAGGTGGTGCGCCCGGTCTCCAACACCGCACGCGTCTCGCAGCGGCTGTCCGAGGGGGACCTGGACGTGCGCATGCAGGTGCGCGGCACCAACGAGGTCGCCCGGCTGTCCCGCTCGTTCAACCGGATGGCGGACTCCATCCAGACCCAGATCACCCAGCTCGAGCAGCTCTCCTCGATGCAGCAGACGTTCGTCTCGGACGTCTCCCACGAGCTGCGCACCCCGCTGACCACCGTGAAGATGGCGGCGGAGGTGCTCTACAACGCGCGCGAGGACTTCGACCCCGTGAACCGCCGCTCCGCCGAGCTGCTGCACAACCAGGTGGACCGCTTCGACTCCATGCTCTCGGACCTGCTGGAGATCTCCCGGTTCGACGCCGGTGCCGCGCGCCTGGACATGGCCTCCACGGACATCTTCACGGTGATCTACGACGTGGTGGAGGCCGCGGCACCCCTGGTGGTCACGTGCGGTTCGGAGCTCACGGTGCGCTCCACGCTCACGCGCTGCGTGGTGCAGATGGACCAGCGCCGCATCGACCGCATCCTGCGCAACCTGGTGACCAACGCGCTGGAGCACGGCGAGTCCAAACCGGTGGACATCTACGTGGCGGCCAACGAGAACTGCGTGGCGGTCGCGGTGCGGGACTACGGCATCGGCATGGACGAGGAGCAGGTCACCAAGGTCTTCAACCGGTTCTGGCGCGGGGACCCTGCCCGGGCGCGCACCGTGGGCGGCACCGGGCTGGGACTCGCGATCGCCACGGAGGACACCCGGCTGCACGGCGGGCGCCTGGAGGTCTGGGCCGAGCCGGACAACGGCGCGTGCTTCCGGCTCACCCTGCCGCTGCTGCGCACCCAGCCCCTGGACCCGGAGCTGCCCAATCCGCTGCCCTTGCCCCCGGCGGACCGGTTCACGGAGTCCACCGCCCGGGTCACGGACACGGGGTCCCTGCAGCTCACCGCCCCCGCAGTGGGCCCCACGGTGGAGCCCGACACCGGCCAGCTGCTCATCGCGTTCCCCGCACCCTCCGACGACGACGCCGCGAGGCCGGGTTCCGAGAGCGGGCGCACCCCGGCCTCGAGCGGGGACACCGCACAGCGGGAACCCGGGGCCGTGACGGCCGGCGGCGTCGTCGTGCCGGGGGAGACGAGCAGGGGGCAGACCGGGCCAACCGGGGGCACGCACACAGGGTCGAGCGCCGTGGTGCGCGGAGACGGGACGGAGAAGCCATGAGCGTCCGGAGGACCGCACCGAGCACGCGCGAGCTCCCGAGCACCACCGGGCCGGTCGCCTGCGGGGGAGCGCCCGTGCGGGGCGCGCGTGTGTGTTCGCGCCGCCTGACCGGTGCCGCGCTCGCGGTGGTCGTCGGGCTCGCCCTGACCGCGTGCGGGGCGATGCCCCGTTCGGGCCCGGTCCACAAGGTCGTCGAGCCCACGGAGCAGTCGCAGCAGAGCGACATGCCCTACAACCCCCAGGCCCCGCGGCGCGGTGCCTCCGCGCAGGAAGTGGTCGAGGGGTTCCTGGCGGCGGGCGTAGGAGCGCAGGACGACTACTCCGTGGCCCGCCAGTACCTCACCCCGCAGCTGGCCACCACGTGGAAGCCGGACGCGCGGGTGCTGATCCACTCGGGGGACCCCACCACGGTGCCGCGCCTGGACGAGGGCGAGTTCCGCACGAGCACCGAGGTCAGTGCCGAGCTGGGGCCCAACGGCGTGTTCACCGCGCAGCCCGAGGGCAGCACCCGGGTCCTGGACTTCGAGCTGACCTCTGTGGACGGGCAGTGGCGGATCTCCAAGGCCCCGGACGGGGTGCTGATCCCGGAGAAGGACTTCCCGCAGATCTTCTCCCCCGTGGAGCTCTACTACTACTCGGCGCAGGACGAGAAGAGCCTGGTCCCGGACCCGCGGTGGTTCGCCAAGCGACCCACCGCGTCCACCGCCGCGGTGCGGGCGCTCATGAGCGGCCCCGCGCCGTACCTGGGGGACGCCGTGGCGAGTGCCATCCCGCAGAGCGCCTCGTTGTCCCGGTCCTCGGTGCCCGTGTCGGGCGGCACGGCCGCGGTGGACCTGAGCGTCTCCGGCTACGACCCCGCGGACGTGGACCAGGCGCGCCGGATGGAGCAGCAGCTGCGCGCCACCCTGCGCTCCGTGCCCTCCGTGGAGGACATCAACCTCACCGTGAACGACGCACCCGTGGAGCCCACCGCCCGCAGCGGATCGGACCCCGTGCGCTCGATGACCGTGCCCAACCGGCAGATCGGGGTGTCCGACAACCGGCTGGCCTTCTACCAGGGTGGGCAGACCGAGCAGATCCCGGACATCACCCTTCCCGAGGGCGCCACCGTCACGAAACCCGGCATGGGCGCCGAGGCCACGAGCTTCGGGTTCGTGGACTCCGCGGACTCCTCGCTCTACACCGTGGCACCCGGCAAGCAGCCGCAGCGGCGCTGGTCCGGGAGCAGGCTGACCCGGCCGAGCTTCGACCCGCAGGGGTGGGTGTGGGGATCGGACCACTCCGGTACGGTGCGCACCGTGGAGGCCTCGTCCACGGGGGAGGGAACCACCGTCTCGGCGGACTGGCTGCGGGACAAGCACGTGGCCTCCCTGCGGATCTCCCGCGAGGGTGGGCGCGCCCTGCTGGTCACCACCGCCGAGAACTCCCCCCGGGCCACCATCTGGATCGCCGGTGTGGTGCGTGACGGATCGGGCAAGCCCGTGGAGCTCGAGAAGGGCAACGCCGTGGCGGCGGACGTGGACGTCAACACGGCCCAGTGGATCGGCTCGGACGAGTTCGTGACCACGGCCCTGGACCGGGACAGCAACGCCCAGCCCCGGCGCTACACGGTGGCCGGGCACTTCGATGACCTCCCCTCCCTCACGGGCGTGACCTCGATCGCCGGGGGCAACGGGCCTGCCGCCGTGTACGGCGCCTCGGACGGACGGCTCTACATGCTCACGGGCAGCTCGTGGGCGCTGCAGAGCGAGGACGTCACGGACACCTCCTTCGCCGGATGACACCGTGCGACCGGGGCTCCCCATGCGGTTCCCCGGCCGCACGGTCCCGGCCCGGCCGGGGTGGACTGGGCGCATGGCTCAGACACGCAGGTCACCGGTCGTGCGAATGCTCCGGGGGAGGGGGACTCCCGGCTGGGACCGCGCAGCGGCGCGGTGCACGGCCTGGTGGGCGCGGGCCCTGGAGCTCATCCTCCCCGTCTCGTGCGCGGTGTGCGGTGCCCCGGGGGCCACCCTGTGCAGCGCCTGCCGTCGGCTGCTGCGCCGGTCCACGGCCCGCCCCGCCGCCGTGGTCCCGCCCGGGCCGCTCGAGGACGCGGGGGTGAGGGTGCTCGTGGCCGGCGACTACGAGCACGAACTCGCCGCGGCACTGCTCGCCTACAAGAACGGCGGCCGGACAGATCTCGTGCCGGTCCTCGCGGCAGCGCTCTCGGGGGCCCTCGCGGCCACCGCCCGGGGCACGGCGTCGTCGGGCCCGCTGCACTGGGTGCCCGTCCCCACGAGTGCGCGCGCCAGGCGGCGTCGCTGGTTCGATCCCGTGGCCGTCCTGCTCGACGCCGCAGCACTTCCCTCCGGCTCCGCCGTGCGGCACGCGCTGCGCCACCGACCCCCGGTGCGTCGCACGGGGCACCCCGGCTCCCAGAAGTCCCGACGGCGCGCGGACCGGGTCCGTGCGATCCGCGGCACGATGCGCGCACGGGACGTCTCCGGACTGACCTGCGTGGTCGTGGACGACGTCCTCACCACGGGGGCCACCGCCGCCGAGGCCGTGCGGTGCCTGCGGGGCGCCGGCGCGGTGGTGCCCGCGGTGGTCACCCTCGCCGGGGTGCGGGCCCGGCGTTCACCACCGGAGAACGCACAGATGTCAGATCCCGTTGTCCGTGAATTCCCCCACAGTTTCCTCTAGCGTTGGACCACGGGAAGCATGGAAGGTGTCCCGTGCGGGAGAGCACCACCTCCCGCGCCATCCTCAAGATGTGGAGGGTCTCATGGAACTGAACATCCAAGGCCGCAACGTCACCCTGCCGGACCGATTCAAGGAATACGTCGAGGAGAAGAGCGAGCGCTTCCAGCAGCTCGGCGACAAGGTCCAATCCATCGAGGTCAAGGTCACCAAGGACAACGGCACCTCCGGCCACCAGGGCATGCGCGTGGAGATCACCGTGGTGGGCCGAGGGCCGGTGCTGCGGGCCGAGGCCCGCAACGACGACAAGTTCGCCGCGTTCGACGAGGCCTACGCCAAGCTCGTGGAGCAGCTGCGCCGCGCCCGGGACCGGCGCAAGGTCCACCGCGGCGGCCACCAGAAGCCCATCGCCGTGCACGAGGCCACGGGCTCGCTGCCCGTGGTGCCCTCCGGCTCCTTCGTGGGCTTCGCGAGCGAGCAGGAGCTCTCCGCGGCCGAGGACGAGGCCTTCAGCCCCGACTACCCGCTGAGCGACACCCCCACACCCGTGGAGATCCGCCGCAAGCGCTTCCCCGCCCACCAGATCACCGTGGACGAGGCCGTGGACCAGATGGAGCTCGTGGGGCACGACTTCTTCCTGTTCGTGGACAAGGAGACGCAGGAGCCGTCCGCCGTGTACCGCCGCAAGGGCTGGGAGTACGGAGTGATCAGCCTCAGCAACGACGGCCGCTCCGAGGAGGAGCGCACGCGGGCGTACCAGCCCGGTTCGCAGCAGGCCACCTCCTGACCGTTGCCGGGCGGCATCCCCGTCCGCCGAGTGGCCGCGGGCCCCGTGAGCACGGTGCGGGGCCCGCGGTCCTGCGCGGGGAGCGCCCAGACTCACTCACGTACACTGTTCGGCGGTGCACCCCCTCTCCTGTCCGGTGCCCGCCATTGATCTGGAGGAGCGAACACACGTGGCGTCATTCCTGGAAACCGTTCTTCGCACGGGGGACAAGCGCGTCCTGAAGCGGCTGAGGACGTACGCGGACGCCGTCAACAGCCTCGAGGACAGCTTCTCGGCACTCTCCGACGCCGAGCTGCGGGCGGAGACGGACGCGTTCCGGGAGCGCATCGCGGACGGCGAGTCCCTGGACCGGCTGCTGCCGGAGGCCTTCGCCGCCGTGCGGGAAGCCGCCTCGCGGACCCTCGGGCAGCGCCACTTCGACGTGCAGATCATGGGCGGTGCGGCCCTGCACCTGGGCCACATCGCGGAGATGAAGACCGGTGAGGGCAAGACCCTCGTGGCCACCGCCCCCGCCTACCTCAACGCCCTGGCGGGCAAGGGCGTGCACGTCGTCACCGTGAACGACTACCTCGCCGAGTACCAGGCCAACCTCATGGGCCGCGTGTACCGCTTCCTGGGGCTGGAGACCGGTGTGATCCTGGGCGGTCAGGACCCGGCGCAGCGGCGCGAGCAGTACGCCGCTGACATCACCTACGGCACCAACAACGAGTTCGGCTTCGACTACCTGCGCGACAACATGGCGTGGACCAAGGACGAGCTCGTGCAGCGCGGGCACAACTTCGCCATCGTGGACGAAGTGGACTCCATCCTCATCGACGAGGCGCGCACACCGCTCATCATCTCCGGGCCGGCGTCCGGCGAGGCCAACCGGTGGTACCGCGAGTTCGCCACGGTGGTCAAGAAGCTGCAGCCCGAGACCGACTACGAGGTGGACGAGAAGAAGCGCACCGTGGGTGTGCTCGAACCCGGCATCGAGAAGGTCGAGGACTGGCTCGGCATCGACAACCTCTACGAGTCCCACAACACGCCCCTCATCGGGTTCCTCAACAACGCGATCAAGGCCAAGGAGCTGTTCCGGGGCAACAAGGACTACATCGTCGCGGACGGCGAGGTGAAGATCGTGGACGAGCACACCGGCCGCGTGCTCGCCGGGCGCCGCTACAACGAGGGCGTCCACCAGGCCATCGAGGCCAAGGAGGGCGTGGAGATCAAGCCCGAGAACCAGACGATGGCCACGATCACCCTGCAGAACTACTTCCGCCTCTACGACAAGCTCTCCGGCATGACGGGCACGGCGCAGACCGAGGCCGCGGAGTTCATGAACACGTACGAGATCGGTGTGGTGGCCATTCCGCCGCACCGCGGCATCGCCCGCGAGGACAAGCGGGACGTGGTCTACAAGAACGAGGCCACCAAGTACGCCGCGGTGGTGCGGGACATCGAGGAGCGCCACGCGAAGGGCCAGCCGGTCCTGGTGGGCACCGCGTCCGTGGAGAAGTCCGAGTACCTCTCCAAGCTGCTGGCCAAGCGCGGTGTGCGCCACGAGGTGCTCAACGCCAAGAACCACGCCCGCGAGGCGGCGATCGTCGCGCAGGCCGGGCGCAAGGGTGCCGTCACCGTGGCCACCAACATGGCCGGTCGCGGCACGGACATCATGCTCGGTGGCAACGCCGAGTTCAACGCCGTGGAGAAGATGGCCGAGCTGGGCCTGGACCCGGAGCGGGACGCGGAGGAGTACGAGGCCCGCTGGCCCGAGGTGCTCGAGGCGTGCGAGGAGGCCACCCGCACCGAGCACGACGAGGTGCTGGAGGCCGGAGGGCTGTACGTGCTCGGCACGGAGCGCCACGAGTCCCGGCGCATCGACAACCAGCTCCGCGGGCGCTCCGGGCGCCAGGGGGATCCCGGGGAGTCCCGGTTCTACCTGTCGCTCTCCGACGACCTCATGCGTCTGTTCAACCCGGGTGCCGCCCAGCGGCTCATGGCGATCGCCCCGGACGACGTCCCCGTGACGGGCCGGCTCATCACCTCCGGCATCGCGAACGCCCAGAACCAGGTGGAGGGCCGCAACGCCGAGCAGCGCAAGAACGTGCTCAAGTACGACGACGTCCTGAACCGGCAGCGCGAGGTCATCTACAGGGACCGCAAGCGGATTCTCATGGGCGACGACATCGAGGAGCAGATCCAGCAGTTCACCGAGGAGGTCATCACCTCCACCATCCTGGACCGCACCCGCACGGGTCACCCCGAGGACTGGGACCTGGACGCGCTGTGGGACGCCCTGCGGGCCATCTACCCGGTGTCCCTGACCCCGGACGAGGTCGTGGCGGAGGCCGGCGGCAGGCCGCGGCTGAGCTCGGACTTCCTGCAGGAGCAGATCCTCTCGGACGCGAAGGTCACCTACCAGGAGCGTGAGGAGCAGCTCGGCCCGGAGGCCATGCGCAACCTCGAGCGCCGTGTGCTGCTCTCGGTGATCGGTCAGCGCTGGCCCGAGCACCTCTACGAGATGGACTACCTCAAGGAGGGCATCGGGCTGCGGGCCATGGCCCAGCGGGACCCGTTGGTGGAGTACCAGCGAGAGGGCCACGCCATGTTCCAGGACATGATGGCCGCCATCCGGGAGCAGACCGTGGTCACGCTGTTCAACCTGGAGGTTCGCACGCAGCGCACGGGCGAGGGGGGCGGCGCGGTGGAGCTCACCACGCCCCAGCGGCCCGCGTTCCTGCGGTACACGGCGCCGAACGAGGACGGCGAGCCGGAGGCCGCGGCCGAAACGGACGCGGCGTCGTCGGACCCCGCGACGGGGTCGGCGCTGGCTTCGGCGGACGGCGGGGCGGAGGCCACCGGTGATCCCGGAACAGCCGACGTCGAGGGTGCCGGCGGAAACCGGGCGCAGCGTCGTGGCACGTCCCGCAGGAGCGGTTCCAGGGCCCGCCGCAAGCGCGGCTGACGCGAACTGCCGTG
>NZ_PHOA01000056.1 GCF_003687455.1 Kocuria tytonicola
GGGTGGAGCGGGCTCGTGGCCCGTCCCGCGGGGGCGGTGCCCGCAACGGCGGCTCCGGGCTCGGCGCCGGGCCCTGCACCGGTTCCGAGCGTCCCGCCCACCAGCCAGCGTCCACCAGCCACCGTCCACCGGCCGGCGAGGCCCGGGCACGAGAAACGCCCGGCCCACCGTGAGGGTGGACCGGGCGTGACGGGAAGAGCCGGTGCTACTTGGAGGACTTCCCGAAGTTCGCGAACCGCTGGTTGAAGCGCTCCACGCGGCCGGCGGAGTCCATGATGCGCTGCTTGCCCGTGTAGAACGGGTGGGACTCGGAGGAGATCTCGACCTCGATGATCGGGTACTCGTTGCCGTCCTCCCACGTCTCCGTCTTGGAGGAGGTGGCGGTAGAACGAGTGAGCACGACCTTGCCGGAGGCGAGGTCGCGGAAGAGGACCGGGTGGTAGTCCGGGTGGATGTCAGCCTTCATGGTGTCAACCTTCTGTAGGTGCCTGGATTTTGCCAGGCACGGCGTTGCTCGGATGCGGTGTGCTCGTGAACTCGACACACCAACGCCCTATCATACGCCCGCCGGCACGCACGCACGAACTGCCCGCCGCCCACCGGGGGAGAAGCATACGATCGGAGGACCGCAGCTGCCACGAGGAAAGGCCAGTCATGAGCACGTCACGCGCACACGGCGAGTACAAGGTCCTGGGCGGGAAACTGGTGGTCGCGGACTTCACCGTGACCGACCACCGCCTCACCGAGGTCTCGATCAACGGGGACTTCTTCCTGGAACCGGACGAGGCGCTCGCGGACATCAACGCCGCACTGACCGGACTGCCGGAGGACACCGAGCCCGCAGCCATCCAGCAGCGCATCGAGGCCGCCCTGCCCAAGGACGCCGTGCTCTTCGGCTTCGACGCCCGCGCCGTGGTGATCGCGGTCCGCCGGGCCCTGGCGAAGGCCACCAGCTGGGCGGATCACGAGTGGGAGGTCATCCCCGCCCAGGTGCGCCCCACCCTGGAGAACCTGGCCCTGGACGAGGTGCTGGCCCGCGAGGTGGGCGCCGGACACCGCCCGCCCACGCTGCGCTTCTGGGACTGGGACGAACCCGCCGTGGTCATCGGCTCCTTCCAGTCCGTGGGCAACGAGGTGGACGCCGAGGGCGCTCGCCGCCACGGTGTGCAGGTGGTCCGGCGGGTCTCCGGGGGCGGCGCCATGTTCATGGAGGCCGGCAACTGCATCACGTATTCGCTGTACGTGCCGCAGAGCCTCGTGGACGGGATGAGTTTCGCGGACTCCTACCCGTTCCTGGACGCCTGGGTCATGCAGGGTTTCGCCGAGCTGGGCGTCGAGGCGTTCTACGTGCCCCTCAACGACATCGCCACGCCCCAGGGCAAGATCGGCGGGGCTGCGCAGAAGCGCTTCGCGAACGGCGGGATGGTGCACCACGTGACCATGAGCTACGACATCGACGCCGAGAAGATGACGGACGTGCTGCGGATCGGCAAGGAGAAGCTCTCGGACAAGGGGATCCGCTCGGCGAAGAAGCGGGTGGACCCGCTGCGGCGCCAGACGGGCATGGCCCGCCAGGACGTCATCGCCGCTCTGGCGCGCACGTTCACGGACCGCTACGGGGCCCGGGTTGGTAAGGTCTCAGACAGCGAACTCGCCGCGGCGAGGCACCTGGTGGCGCACAAGTTCGGCACCGAGCAGTGGTTCCACCGGGTGCCGTGAGTAGTATGTGCGAAATCAACCGGTGACCCTGCGGTTCCGCCCCGTCCCCGGGGTGAGCAGTGCGCCTCGGGGCCGGGTCGGGAACGACGTCCGGTGAGTGTCGCACGATTCGTAACCCCCCAGCCCCGGAGTGCCACGTGTCCCTGAACCAGAACGAGTTCCCCGAAGAACGCCCCCGCCCCCGGAAGAGCCACACCGGGCGCACCATCCTCCTGGTCCTGCTGGCGCTCGTGCTGGTCGTCGCGGTGGCCGCCGGCCTGTTCGTGTGGAACCTCGGCAGGAACTTCGACCGTGGCGCCAGCTCGCTGGGCAACGCCTTCCCGGAGGAGTCCGGCCGGCCGGCCAAGGGCTCCGCGGAGGACAGCGGCACCACGGTGCTGCTGCTGGGCTCGGACAAGCGCCCCGACGGTGTGGACCCGGATGTCACCGGCACCCGCGCGGACTCCATCATGCTGGTGCACATCCCCGAGGACGGCGGCCAGATGTACGTCATGTCCATCATGCGGGACACGTGGGTGAACATCCCCGGGGTGGGGGAGGCCAAGATCAATGCGGCGCTGGACCAGGGCGGGATGCCCAAGATGGTCAGCACGATCGAGGAGAACTTCGACACCCGCGTGGACGAGGTGGCCCTGGTGGACTTCGCCGGGTTCGAGGGTCTCACCGATGCCCTGGGCGGTGTCACCGTGGACGTGCCCGTGGCCTTCACCACCAAGGAGGGCGAGCACTACGACGCCGGCCCGCAGCAGATGGACGGCAAGCGCGCCCTGACCTTCGTGCGCGAGCGCTACGCGTTCGACGACGGCGACTACCAGCGCGTGCGTGATCAGCGGATCTACCTGCGGGCCATGATCGACAAGCTGGTGAGTGCCGGCACTGTGACGAATCCCGTGAAGCTCAACGAGGTGGTCAAGCAGATCTCGCCCTACCTCACGGTGAGCGAGGGCCTGACCTCCGGGTGGATCGCGCAGCAGGCCCCCAAGCTCGTGGGGCTGGGCAGCGGCGACATCCACATGTTCACCGTGCCCAACAAGGGTGTGGGGACCTCCGCGGACGGGCAGTCGATCATCGTGGCGGACGAGGCGGCCATGAAGGCCATCGGCAAGGCCATCTCGGACGGCACCCTGGGCGACTACGCCAAGACTGTCACGTCGCAGGGCTGAGGACGTCCGGGGCGGAGCGTTTGTAAGGGCTCGCCCCCGTGGGCGGCCTCGACCTGTGCAGCCCGTGGCAATGCTGTCTCCCCTCGACCGACGAGATGATGACCTAGGCTGAACTGGTCGTTTATCCAAACCTGATGAGGTGCGTCAATGAGCAAGTCGTTGGAAGTCGTGTTCGTGGGACTGGGGTACATCGGTCTCCCCACTGCGGTGGTGATGGCCAACCACGGGGTGCGGGTGCACGGCGTGGACGTCAACGCGGCCGCGGTGGAGCGGATCCAGCGGGGCGAGGTCACCATCGTGGAGCCGGGTCTCGAGGAGCAGCTCCAACGGGCCGTGGAAAGCGGTCAGCTCACGGCCACCACGGACATGCAGCACGGGGACGCGTTCGTGATCGCGGTGCCCACGCCCTTCCAGGACAACCACGAGGGCGACCTCTCCTACATCATGTCCGCGGCCGAGTCGATCGCCCCCCAGTTGCGCGGTGACGAGACCGTGATCCTGGAGTCCACCTCCCCGCCACGCACCACCCAGAAGCTCGCGGCCAAGGTCATGGAGCTGCGTCCGGACCTCTCCCTGGACGGGGAAGACGGCAAACCCGTGGTGCACTTCGCCTACTGCCCCGAGCGGATCCTGCCGGGCAAGGCGCTCGAGGAGCTGATCTCCAACGACCGCATCATCGGTGGCCGCACCCCCGAGGCCGCTCGCCGCGCGAGGGAAGTCTACGCATCCTTCTGCGAGGGCGAGCTGCTGGCCACGGACGACGTCACCGCGGAGATGTCCAAGCTCACGGAGAACAGCTTCCGGGACGTGAACATCGCGTTCGCCAACGAGCTCTCGCTGATCGCCGACAACCTGGGGATCGACGTGTGGGAGCTCATCGAGCTGGCCAACCACCACCCCCGCGTGAACATCCTGCAGCCGGGCCCCGGAGTGGGTGGACACTGCATCGCGGTGGACCCGTGGTTCATCGTGGCCGCGGACCGGGAGAACTCCAAGCTCATCCGCACGGCCCGCGAGGTCAACGACGGCAAGCCCCGGTGGGTCATCCGGAAGGTGGAGGAAGCATGCGCACACGTGGAGTCCCCGGTGATCGCGGCGCTCGGACTCGCGTTCAAGGCGAACATCGACGACCTGCGCGAGTCGCCGGCCATGAGCATCACGCGTGAGCTGGCGGAGCACGTCTCTCACGCCACCGTGTTGGCCGTGGAACCGAACGTGCGTGAACTGCCGGCGGCGCTGCACGGGCTGCCCAACGTGGAGTTCGCCCCGTACGAGGATGCCATCGAGCGCGCGGACGTGGTGCTACTCCTCGTCGACCACGACGAATTCAAGGCCCTTCCCGCTGCCGCGCTGAAGGACAAGGCCGTGGTGGATACCAAGGGCTTGTGGCGCTGACCCGTTCGTGATCCGGCCCGCGGGCGGTGGGGACACGGCCGCGTTATCTGGAGGCCACCCCACCGCTTGCTCTCGGCCGCCCGTACAGCGGCACCAGGGACCGCTCGGAGGCGGGCGGGATGACGGGTCAGGGACTAGTCGGCGCGCCGCCCCAGCGCCACATACCGCCACCCGGCACCCTGCCACGCCGCGGGGTCCAGCACGTTCCGCCCGTCGATGATCGTGGGGGAGCCCACGAGCGACTTCACGAACAAGGGGTCCATCTCCCGGAACTCCCGCCACTCGGTGAGCAGCAACGTCACCCGCGCGCCGATCACGGCGGCGTCGAGCGAGTCCACGTAGTCCAGGCGGGGGTAACGCCGGGCGGCGTTGGCGTTCGCCTGGGGGTCGTAGAGGCGTACGTCCGCACCCATGGAGTGCAGGCGGGCCGCGATGTCCAGGGCGGGGGAGTCCCGGACGTCGTCGGACTCGGGCTTGAACGCGGCGCCGAGCACCGCGATCTTCGCCCCGTGCAGCGAACCGCCGCACTCCTGCACCGCCAGCTGCACGGTGTGCTCGCGCCGGCGCAGGTTGATGTCGTCCACCTCGGCGAGGAACCGCAGGGACTGGTCCAGGCCCAGTTCGGACGCGCGGGCACGCAGGGCGCGGATGTCCTTGGGCAGGCACCCCCCGCCGAAGCCCACACCGGCGTTGAGGAACTTGCGCCCGATCCGGTCGTCCAGCCCGATCGCGTCCGCGAGCGTGCGGATGTCCCCGCCCACCGTCTCCGTGATCTCGGACAAGGCGTTGATGAAGCTGATCTTGGTGGCCAGGAAGCTGTTCGCCGCCACCTTCACGAGCTCCGCGGTCTGGTAGTCGGTCACGATGAACGGGGTGTTCGCCGCCAGCTGGTGGGCGTAGACCTCGCGCAGCGTGGCCTCGGCGCGCTCGGCACCCGGGGTGGGCCGGGCGGCGTCGTCGTGCTCCACGCCCAGCACCATGCGGTCGGGGCGCAGGGTGTCCTCCACAGCGTGGCCCTCGCGCAGGAACTCCGGGTTCCACGCGAGGTCCACGGTGACGCCGTCCCGGGCAGCCGCTCGAGCGGCGTCCTGCAGGCGCGCGGCCGAGCCCACGGGCACCGTGGACTTGCCCGCGATCACGCAGTCGTGGTCCGCGGCGCGCGCGATCTGCTCCACCGCGGCGTCCACGTACGTCATGTCCGCGGCGTGGCCGGTGCGCTTCTGCGGGGTGCCCACGCCCACGAAGTGGACGTCCCCGAACGCCCCGGCCTCCTCGTAGGAGGTGGTGAACCGCACGGCGCCCGAGGCCACGTGGGTGCGCAGCAGCTCCGGCAGGCCCGGTTCGTGGAACGGGACGCGGCCCGCGGACAGCGTGTCGATCTTCGCCTGGTCCACGTCCACCCCGAGAACCTCGTGGCCCAGCTCGGCCATGGCCACGGCGTGGGTGGCGCCCAGGTATCCGGTGCCGATCACGGTCATACGCATGAGGCGGGTACGCCCTTCCTGACGGGGAACTGGGAGAGAGGGAGGGTCAGTCCCGGGGGTCGAAGTCCGCGATGCGCGTCCCCACGCCGAACATCTGCTCAATTGCGGCCAGGGAGCGCTGCGCGGCCCTGCCGTCACCGTAGGGGTTCACGGCGTTGGCCATCTGCCGGTAGGCGGCGGCGTCGTTGAGCAGCCGGTCCACCTCGGTGACGATCCGTTCCTCGTCCGTGCCGATGAGCTTCACGGTCCCGGCGGTCACGGCCTCGGGGCGCTCGGTGTTCTCGCGCATCACCAGCACGGGCTTGCCGAGGGAGGGCGCCTCCTCCTGGACCCCGCCGGAGTCCGTGAGCACCACGTGGGCCACGGACAGCATGCGCGTGAACTCGCCGTACGCGAGGGGTTCGGTGACCACCACGTTGGACTTGCCCTCGATGGCGGGCAGCACGGCCTCGCGCACCACGGGGTTGCGGTGGGCGGGCAGCACGATGGCCAGCTCCGGCTCGGCCTCCGCGATCCGCGCCAGGGCGCGCCCGACGCCGCGCATGGCCTTTCCCTGGTTCTCGCGACGGTGCGTGGTCACCAGCAGCACGCGGCGGCCCGAGGCGCCGATCTCTTCGAGCTGCGGGTCCGAGAACGGCAGCTGCCGCTCCACGGTGTGCAGCAGGGCGTCGATCACGGTGTTGCCCGTGACCACGATGTCCTGCTCCGGCAGGGCCTCCCGCAGCAGGTTCTCCCTGGAGGTGCTCGTGGGCGCCAGGTGCAGGGACGTGATCTGGGAGGTGATCTTGCGGTTGGCCTCCTCCGGGAACGGGGAGAACAGGTTGAAGGAGCGCAGCCCGGCCTCCGCGTGGATCACGGGGATGCCCCGGTAGAAGGCGGCGATCGCGCCGGCGGTGGAGGTGGTGGTGTCGCCCTGGACGACGACGGCGTCCGGGGCGTTCTCCGCGAAGATCGCGTCCAGGCCCTCCACCGTGCGGGTGAGCACTCCGTTGAGGGTCTGGCGGGGCTGGATGATGTTGAGGTCGTGGTCCGGGGTGATGTCGAAGATCTCGTTCACCTGGTCCAGCATCTCGCGGTGCTGGCCGGTCACGGTGACCACGCACCGGAACTGCGCGCTGTCCTGCAGGACCTTGACGATCGGCGCCATCTTGATGGCTTCCGGGCGGGTGCCGTAAATCGGCATGATCGTGAACACGCAGTACATCCTCTTCTGGTCCCGTGGAGGATCCGGCAAGGCGCGGCCTGCGGCGCCCCACCGTTCGTCCCGTACGGGGCACAGTCTATGGGAACCACCCCCCAAGAGGGGCAAGTGCGCATGAAGGTGCCCCTTAGAGACCACAAAAGTATTTGTAGGTCGTCATAATGCCCGGTGGATAGGTGGCCTACACTGTGTGCATATGAATGCAGGTTGACCGTTGCATAAACGCCTGGGAATCACGGTGCCGCCCTCGGGAATTCCCCGACATTCTGCGCTACACATGAGGTGGCGCATCATTGAATACGATTTTCGGGGCAGTTCGAGGAGAGCACTGTGGCAGCACGTTCCGCAGCGACACCCACCGGCAGAGCCCGCATCCCGGTGCTGGCCACCTACACGGACGAGCGGGGACTCCAGCTCCCCCTGCCGCAGGCACAGATGCGGGAGAGCTTCACCGGTCTGCAGCTGCTCGCCGGTCACATCCTCGGCACTGCGGACAACGTCCTGGAAGAGTACGAGCAGGACTTCACCATCATGCAGCTGGGGCCGTCCGCGTTCGAGATCGAGATCCGTGCCATCATGCGGCGCCAGAACAGGCTGCGTGGCCGGGCGGCGGTCAAGAACCAGCTGCTGGCTGTGGGCCTCCTGGACTCCTTCACGGAAGTCCTGATCGGGCTCGGAGAGGTGGGCTGCTTCCTGGCCAACCACCCCGACGCCGAGGTGCGGTTCGTGGATGGTGCCTACGGTCCGTACTACGAGGTCGTGCAGGGCGGCACCGCCGTCCTGGCCCTGGAGGCGCAGCTGATGGAGCTGCTGCTCTCCCCGGAGGGAGTGGAGATCCTCCGGGTGCTCGTGGCCAACCAGAAGCAACCGGGCGTGGCCTACTGCACGCTCACCAGGCAGGTACCCGGAGTGCAGCACATGCGGCGCACCGTGATCCCGACCAGCAGGCCCCTGCGGGACTTCGCGGACGGCGCTCAGCTGCCCCTGGACCTGAGGTCGCTGGAACAGGCCCGCGCCCGGGTGGATGAGTCCCGTTCTGCGCAGTGGTCCAGCAAGCCTCGGCCCAGCAACTCGTTCACGGTGTGGGAGCAGCTCTGACCCGGTGGGTGCACCGGCGGCCGTCTGCCGGGACCGCGCTCAGCGGACCGTGCGCTTCTGACGGTTCCCGCGCAGGATCCGCGCCACGCTGCGCACCCGGTCCACGTTGGAGGACACTGCCAGGTAGCCGCTGAGCACCCCCACCGTGGACATGCCCCCCACGATCAGCGGCGTGTGGTACTTCTTCCACCGATCGGGGTCCGAGGCGATGATGTGCGCCGTGCCGTTGATCGTCGCGGCGATCACCCCGCCGGCCACCACGTGGTGGCCGATCTTCGCGCCGGACTTCACGAGCGGGTCGAGTTCGTCCGTGCGCAGGTGCACGTCGAAGCCGCCGCGCTCGAGCACCACCATGAGTCGCCGCACGTACTCGGGCACGTCCGCGCCCATCTGCACCGCGTCCTCCACGGTGGAGCGCAGGCGGTTCAGCAGCATCTCGGGGGAGAGCCGGTGGATGATGAACCGTTCCGCGTACGGCTGCACCGAGGAGACCAGGTCGAACTTCGGGTCCAGGCCCGTGCCCATGGACTCCGCGGTGACGAGCATCCGCAGCAGCAGGGCGGACTGGCGGGGCAGCTGCAGCTTGTGGTGGCGCAGCACGGAGATCAGGTCCGCCATGAGGGCGCCCACGCGCACCTCTTCCAGGGGCTTGTTGGCGTAGCGGCGCATCATGACCGCCACGTCCTTCTCGATCTCACGCTTGGAGACGTCGTGCTGCCCGCTGTCCGTGAGGCCCAGCAGCCCGGTGGCCGCCCGCCTCGGGTTGTTCTGCACCACGCCCAGCAGCAGTGTGATCAGGTGGTCCCGGAAATCCTCGGTGAGGTTGCCCACCATGCCGAAGTCGATGATTGCGATCCGGCCGTCCGGCTCCACGAACAGGTTCCCGGGGTGCGGGTCCGCGTGGAAGAACCCGTCCTCGAACACCATCTTGCAGATGGCGCCCGTGGCCTCCCTGGCCAGCAGGTGGCGGTTGATCCCCTCCGCCTCGAGCGCGGGGTAGTCGTTGATCTTGACACCGAACATCCGCTCCATGGTGAGCACCCGGGAGGTGGTGGCCTCCCAGTAGATCTGCGGGATGTGGATCTGCGGGTGGCCCGTGAAGTTCTCTGCCATGCGCTGCGAGTTCCGGGCCTCCTGCAGGAAGTCCAGCTCGTCCCGCAGGGAGGTGCTGAACTCCTCCACCACGCCCTCGAGGTCGTAGTCCTGGGCGGCCACCCAGTACCGGGAGACCCACTTGGCCATGTCCTGCAGGATCTCCAGGTCCCGGTTCACCTCGTCCGTGACTCCCGGGCGGCGCACCTTGACGATCACCTGGTGGCCCTGGAAGGTGGCGGCGTGCGCCTGGCCGATGGAGCCGGTGGCCACGGGGTCCGGGTCCATGTGCGTGAGGATCTCCTCCGCCTGGGAGTCCGGCTCCGCCTCGATCATCGCGCGGATCTGCTCCACGGGAATGGGCGGGGTGTGGTCCTGGAGCTTGAGCAGCTCCTCGGAGTAGCCCGGCGGCAGCAGGTCGGGGCGGGTGGAGGCCAGCTGGCCGAGCTTGACGAACGTGGGCCCCAGTTCCTCCAGGGCCATCCGCAGGTGCTCCGGCTGGGAGTGGATGGTCTGCGGGTCGATGAGCTTCACCCGCGCCAGCGGAGCCCGCCACTGCGGCTTCAGCCCACCCAGGGCGAATCCGAAGCCGTGCTTGGTGAGGACCTCGATGATCTGCAGGAACCGTTCGCGGCGGGAAATCATACGGGTGCAAGAACCCCTTACAGCGTTCTGTGGAGGTACATGGCCATGAATCCGGTGGCCACGGCCACGATCAGGACGAGCGTGGTGACCAATGGTTCCACACCCAGCATGATGATTCCCAGGAGCACCAGGACCACGGTGAGCACCAGCAGCGCGGTCACCACGGGCCGCAGCCCGCTCACCAGGCGCGACACCGCCCCGCCGGGGGCCGGGGCACCGCTCTGCACCTCTCCGGTGCGCTCCGGAACGGGGGCCGCCCCGGTGGGCGAGCCGCCACCGCGGACGGGGGCGGCATCGTCGAGCGCGGTGGTGGTCGCCGCCCGCGGCGCCTCGGTGCGCCCGGCGTCACCGCGCAGCCGTGCGGCGAATCCGCGGGCGGCCGCGGCCGCGGAGCTGGAGCCGGAGGCGGGGGTCTCGGGGTGCGCTGCGGAGAACCCACGGCGCCACTTCCTGGCGTTGCGCCCGCGGTCGGACTCCACGGCCACGTAGGCCGGGGGCACCTCGAACTCCTCGGCGTCCGGGAGCAGCTCGGGGACGTCGTTCGGCAGCTCCGTGAACCACTGCGCGGGGACCTCGGCGGCACGCGCGGCCTGCAGGGTCATGGAGACCTCGAAGGACGAGCCGCGGATGGTGCCCCACACCGCGGTGAGGAGATCGTGCTCGAAGGCGTGGTTGATGATCGGGATGAACTGCTGGGACATCTGCGTGGAGAGCCGCCCCACCTGCTTGCGCTCGTACAGCACGTCCACGGTGTCCACGGTGACGCCGTGGGAGTTGCGCACCTTGTTGACCTCGAGGGTGAGGATCACCCGGCCCTCCCCGGACGCGGGGACGATCGAGTGCAGGTACTCGGCGAAGTCCTGCTCGTCCAGCACCTTGATGGAGGAGCCCTGGGGCAGCACGGCGGCCTGCGCGGGTGCCGTGTTGAGGGGGAACAGCAGGTCCGGGGGAGCGATGTCGATGACCGCACGGGCGGCCACCTCCGCCTGGCCGTCCTGGCGCAGCAGCTCGGCCTCCAGGTGCAGCGGAACCACGGGCTTGTAGCCCGAGGCGATCACGCGCGCGAGCGGGTGCCAGTACCGGTGCGCGTCCTCGGAGGGCAGGTGCGCCACCTTGTTCTCTCCCACGCGCACGGAGACGGTGCGGGGGTCGAAGGGGTTGTCCGGTTCGGGGACGAGCGTCGCCATCCCGTCCCAGCTCTGCGCACGACCCGCGGAGAGACCACCGAACACCCGCATGATCTCGGCGTCGTAGAAGTTCTCGGTGACGACGTCCAAGGACCCCCGGTCGTTGAGCGCGTAATCGGTCATGTTCTCCCTCGCTGTCACGCTGGCGGGTGCTCCGCCGCAGCATCGCCTCTCATGCTATCCGTTGATCCGTGTGCATCGACGTTCATCCGGTGTGTGGACACCGGGCGCGCGGAGCTCACCGGGACAGGCACATCACCTGTAGCCGCACGGCCCGCTCGGCGTCGTCCCCGAGCTCCGTGACGATGCGCCGCAGGGCTGCGGGGGCGTCCGCGTTCTGCCCGAGCCAGTCCCGGGTGGCGCGCACCACGGGGTGCTCCGCGGCCGCGGCAGCAGGGTCCGACGACGCCGCCTGCGCGTCCACCGCGCGCGGGTACAGTCCGCGGACCATGCGGGTGGCGATCTCCATGGAGTGCCCGGCCCACCACCCCGAGAGGTGCTCGAAGTACGAGTCCTCGTAGCGGTGCAGCACCGCGGGGGCCGCGAGCTGGAACCCGGAGACCGTGGCACTGAGCTCGTCGTTGGAGAGCGTGCCGGAGGCGATCCGCTCCCACGCCTGCTCCTTGGAGCGGTCCGAGCGCATGGCGGCCGCCGCCTCCAGGTAGCCCAGGTGACCGTCACGGGTGGGGTCCTGCGCGTGCTCGCGCTCCAGCTCGGACACGGTGCTGTGGCCGGTGGCGGTCACCGCGGTGAGCATGGTCCAGCGCAGCTGCGGGGTGAGCTGCAGCCCGGGCACCGACTGCGCTCCACCGAGCCACTCCTGGATGGGGCGCGCGTACTTGCCGTCCCGGGCGGCCTCGCGGGCAAAGGCCCGGGCGAGAATCAGCTGGGCGTCGGAACCGGGTTCCGCCGCCAGCATGGAGGCGCCGAGGGCGTCCAGCAGCGTGCGCCGCACGGTGGTCCGGTACGTGACCGGGACGTACTGGCCCAGCGCCTGACGGGCGTGGTCCAGCACGGTGGTGAGGATGGCGGCGTGGGTCTCCGCGGTGCAGCGGCGGGCCACCATGAGCACGTACTCGCGGGGGCACAGCCGCCCGTCCCGCACCGCGGCCCACAGCTGCGAGTGGGCGACGGCGCGGGCCAGCGGGTCCGCAATGTCTCCCACGATCTCCACGAGCCCGGCCAGGGACCGCGGGTCCGGGTGGGCCAGGCAGTAGGTGAGGTCGGTGTCGTTGAGCAGCAGCACCGCTCCGGCGCCCTCGGAGGGCTCCGGGGTGTCCGAACCGTCGGGGCCCTCGCCGGGGGACACGCCCACCCCACGGGTGCCACCGGGCCCGGACTTCGGCGCGAGGCCCGCCAGCTCCGTGGTTCCGGGCTCCGCCGGGACGCGGACCTCCACACGCGCGGTCTTCACCACGGCCTCCCCGCCGAGTTCCCGGGCATAGCTGCCCGCGGTCAGCACGTGGGGGCGCAGGGGAGAGGCGTCCTGGGTGAGGGACGCGCGGGCGGGCTGCGCGGCGTCGTCGTCCGGCGCGGTGACGGCCAGGACCGGGACGCCCGTGGTGCGCAGCCACAGGTCCGCCCAGGCGCGGACGTCGTGGTCGCACGCCTCGTCCAGCACGCCCAGGAAGTCGTCCAGGTCCGTGTTGCCGAACGCGAAGCGGCGGAAGTAGGCGCGGCACGCGTCCATGAAGGCGTCCTCCCCCACGAACGCGACCAGCTGCTTGAGCACCGAAGCGCCCTTGGCGTAGGTGATGCCGTCGAAGTTCTGGCGCGCGGCCTCGAGGTCCACGATGTCCGCGACGACCGGGTGGGTGGTGGGCAGCTGGTCCTGCCGGTACGCCCACTCCTTGCGGGCCAGGGCGAACGTGACCCAGGCATCGGTGTACTGCGTGGCGTGGACGCACGCGTACGCGCCCATGAACTCCGCGAAGGACTCCTTGAGCCAGAGGTCGTCCCACCAGCGCATGGTCACCAGGTCCCCGAACCACATGTGGGACATCTCGTGCATGAGGGTGTTGGCACGCCCCGCCAGCTGAGCCCGCGTGGCGCCGGAGGGGAAGAGATAGTCCTCCGTGAACGTGACCATTCCCGGGTTCTCCATGGCCCCCAGGTTGTACTCCGGCACGAACGCCTGCTCGTACTTGCCCCACGGGTAGGCCACCCCGAACAGCTGCGGGAAGAAGTCCAGGCCCTGCTTGGTGAGGGCGAACAGCTCCTCGGCGTCCATGTGCTCCGCGAGCGCCCGGCGGCAGTACAGCGCCAGGGGAACGGTCAGGGCCTCACCCTGGGAACCCGTGCCGGACCACTCGTCCGTGACGCGCGTGTAGGGCCCGGCCAGGATGGTGGTGATGTAGCTGGAGATCCGCTGCGTGGGGGCGAACTCGTGGGTCACCGAACCCGGGACGTCGCACGAATCCGTGGCCTCCGAGCTCAGCAGCTCCCCGTTGGACGCCGCGAGCCACGGCGCGGGGGTGATCACCGTGAATCGGTACACCGCCTTGAGGTCCGGCTGCTCGAAGACCGCGAACACGCGGCGGCAGTCCGCGGGTTCGTACTGGGTGTAGATGTACACCTCCCCGTCCTGCGGGTCGATGTAGCGGTGCAGTCCCTCACCCGAGCGGGAGTACAGCGCGCGGCCCACCACGCGCAGCTCATTGGCCTGGCCCAGCTCCGGAAGCCGGATCCGGGAGCCCTCCACGACGTCGTCCACGTCCAGGACCTCGCCGTTGAGCTCCACGCTGGAGACGGACTCGTGGATGAAGTCGATGAACGTCTCCGCGCCCTCCTCGGCGGTGAACCGCACCGTCACCTCGGAGCCGAAGGTGGTGTTCGCGGGATCCTCCGCCCCGGACAGGTCCACCGTGACCCGGTAGTCCTCCACACGGATCTGCTCCGCGCGTGTGGCTGCTTCTTCTCTCGTCAGGCTGGCTCCCATGCCCCCAGTGTAGGCACGGGCGCGGTGTCGCCGGTCACACGGCGACACCGCCCCTCCGTGCGTCTACTTCTCGAAGCGGTAGTTCTTCGGGGCGATCGTGAGACCGGAGTCCGTGACCGTGAGCCCGCGGGCAAGGTCCTGCTCCCGGTCCAGACCCACGGTGAACCCCGGGGGGACCACCACGTTCTTGTCCAGGATGCAACGGTGCACGGTCGCCCCCGCGCCGATCTGCACGTTCTGCATGAGCACGGACTCCGTCACGCGGGCGTCGTGCTCCACCTTGACCTTGGGGGAGAGCACCGAGGAGCCCACGTGCCCACCCGTGATGAGGACACCGGGGGAGACGATGGAGTCGAAGGCCACGCCGGCCTGCCCGTTGGGCCCGCGCACGGTCCTGGCCGGCGGGGCCATGATCTGGTGGGTGTAGATGGGCCAGTCGTAGTTGTAGAGGTTGAACACGGGCAACGGACGGATCAGGTCCATGTGCGAGTCGTAGTAGGAGTCCAGGGTGCCCACGTCCCGCCAGTACTGCCGGTCCCGCTCGGTGGAGCCCGGGACGTCGTTGTGCGTGAAGTCGTACACCAGGGCCTCACCGCGCTGCGCGAAGTAGGGCATGATGTCCCCGCCCATGTCGTGCTGGGTGTCCGCCTTCTCGTTGTCCGTGCGCAGGGCCTCCACCAGGGCGTCCCGGTCGAAAACGTAGTTGCCCATGGACGCCAGGAACGAGTCGGGGTCGTCAGGCAGGGGAGCGGTGGTGTCCGGCTTCTCCACGAAGCGCGTGATCCGGGTGGGGGCCTGCGGGTCCGTCTCGATCACACCGAAGGACTTCACGGTGGCCATCGGCTGGCGCACCCCGGCCACCGTGGCCTTGGCGCCGGAGGCGATGTGCCGCTCCACCATGTCCGCGAAGTCCATCCGGTACACATGGTCCGCGCCCACAACCACCACGATGTCCGGATCGGCGTCGTCGATCAGGTTCATGGACTGGTAGATGGCGTTGGCCGAACCCAGGAACCAGTCCTTGCCGCGGCGCTGCTGCGCGGGCACGGAGGTCACGTAGTTGCCCAGCTGGGTGGACAGCCGCCACGTCTCGGACAGGTGGCGGTCCAGCGAGTGGGACTTGTACTGGGTGAGCACCACGATCTGCAGATAACCGGAGTTCACCAGGTTGGACAGCGCGAAGTCGATCAGGCGGTAGCCGCCCGCGAACGGCACGGCAGGCTTGGCACGGTCCTCGGTGAGCGGCATGAGGCGCTTGCCCTCGCCGCCGGCCAACACGATGGCGAGGACCTTCTTCTGGCGTGACATGGGTGGCTCTCCACTTCTCGGGGCGTCCGACCCCGCGGGCCGCGGTGCGGCGTCGACGGTGACTGGTCTCACCCGTCATTGTCCCCCACAGGCCCGGGCCGCACGCAATATCTCCCCACGTTGCGCCGGACGTCTCCCCGCCGCACCACAC
>NZ_PHOA01000057.1 GCF_003687455.1 Kocuria tytonicola
GCCCACGCCCGCCCCGGAGCACGACGTCGCCGCGGCCGTCTCCGCGCTCGCGGCCAGTGAGCGCCCGGTCATCCTGGCGGGCGGCGGCTCCCTGGCGGCAGGGCCGCGTCTGCTCGAGCTCGCGGAGCTGCTCGAGGCCCCCGTGATCACCACGACCAACGGCAAGGGCGCGATCCCCGAGAAGCACCGGCTCTCCCTGGGTGCGGACCTGCGGCTCAGCACCGCCCACGAGTTCATGCGCTCCGCGGACGCGCTGCTGGTGATCGGCTCCAAGGTGGGCGAGGCAGAGCTGTGGGGCGGTGACATCACCCCGCAGGGCCCGATCGTGCGCGTGGACATCATGCGCGACCAGATGCTGTGCAACCTGGCGCCTGACGTGGAGGTCCCCGGCAACTCCGCCGCCGTGGTCCGGCAGCTGCTGGACGGCTTGCGGGCCACGTTCGAGGCAACCGGAGCGCGGCCGCGCCCCGAGCGGGACCTGCGCGAGGTCTTCGACGCCATGGACGAGGAGGGTCGCCAGTGGGCTCCGGACCTCGCGGCGCTGAACGAGACCATCATGGAGGTGGTCCCGGACGACACCATCCTGGCCGGGGACTCCTCCCAGGTGACCTACATGGGCTCCACCACGTTCTTCCGCGCACCCCAGCCGCACTCGCTGCTCTACATGGGCACGTACGCGACCCTCGGCTACGGGCTGCCCGCCGCGGTGGGGGCCAAGCTGGCCGCCCCCGAGCGTCCGGTGGTGTGCCTGGTGGGTGACGGCGCCCTGATGTTCTCCATCCAGGAGCTCATGACCGCCGTGGAGCTGGAGCTGGACCTGCCGATCATCTGCGTGGACAACGGCGGCTACGGCGAGATCCGCCAGAACATGGTGGACCGGGACATCGACCCGCTGGCCGTGGACCTCGTGCAGCCGGACTGGGTGAAGCTCGCGGAGGGTTTCGGCGCCACCGGGTTCCCCGCCACGATGGACACCCTCGCGGAGACCGTGCGGCAGGCCCTCGCCACCAAGGGCCCGAGCCTGGTGCACCTGAAGATCTGAGACGACGCCGCAGCGTCGTCGGGGGCGTTGCAACGGCTGAGGAGAAGAAATACCCGCTGGACATGGCGATCCGCTGGTATTTCCTCTCCTCAGACGCCATGGATGACGGAATGTGCCCCGCCCGTTTCCTGGTGTCCCGGCCAGGTTGCCGCAACCCACCAGCTCGCCTCACGACGACGGCGCAGCCGCACCACCCGCACGTGCGGGGCCGTCGCGGCGAGGGCCGCAATCCGTTCCCGGTAGCCGTTCCGGGTGGTCACCGCCCAGCGGATGATGTGCTCGGGGTCCGTGAGGATGCTCCGCAGCGGCGCTTCACGGTTGCCGTTCCACAGCTCCTCCCGTCTCAGACGGCGTTGCACGGTCCGGCGCACCACGCGGGGAAACGTCACGGTCCAGAAGGGGAGGTCGAGCCATACCAGGATGTCGGCGCGGTCGGCGAGGAGGGGGCGGGCGGCGTCGTACTGCCACTCCGTGACCCACGTGTCCAGGGCGGCCAGACGCTCGACGTCCGCCATGAACTCGGGGCGCGGGGTCCAGCCCGGACCGTGGAACAGCGCGTCGATCTCCGTGTGGGGGATGCCGGAGCGCTGGGCGATCTCCCGGCACAGGGTGGTCTTGCCGACGCCGCTGACCCCGGCCACCAGGATCCGGCGGGGTGCGGGCGGTGCGGTGTCCATGGGGCGAGCCTATTCCGGGCGAGGCGGGGCCGGGCCCCGGCCCCGCGGCACGTTGCGCGCGGCCCGGCTGGAACGGGCGGCGAGTGAAGGCATTGCGCGTCACTTCCACGGGCACATACGCTCTACCCCACGAGCGCCGGCGCTCGGCCGGCTCCATGGGACGGGGAGGACGGCGGGAACGCCCCCCCGAGATCCCGTCCCCGCGCGGACCACGACTTGGCAGGAGACCGCCCCGTGACACACCCACCCGCTCCGGACGCGGTCCGCCGCCACCTCCGCACCGCTGTTCAAGCGGCCTCGCGCAACGCCTCACGGGACGGCGGGCCTTTCGGGGCGGTGCTCGTGACCGCGGACGGCCGGGAGTTCACTGCCGTCAACCGCGTCACGGCGGACCACGACCCCACGGCCCACGCCGAGGTCTCCGCCATCCGCTCAGCGTGCGCGGCTCTCGGAACCTTCGACCTCTCAGGCGCAGTGCTGTACTCCAGCTGCGAGCCGTGCCCCATGTGCCTCTCCGCGTCCCTGTGGGCGCGGCTGGATGCGGTGCACTTCGCGGCGGACCGGCACGACGCCGCCGACGGCGGTTTCGACGACGCCGCGTTCTACGACTTCTTCACCGCCACCCCCGCCCAGCGGGACGAGTTGCTGCCCGTGCGGCACGTGGCGCTGGCCGAGCGGAACGAGCCCTTCGAGGCGTGGGCCGAGAACGGGCAGCGCACGCAGTACTGACCCGGGCGAACCCAGAGCCCGTGGGCGGGCAACGCCGGTCCCCGTCTCAGCCGTCAGATGCGCCTGCGCCGCCCGGCGCGGGGAGTTCGAGGTCCCCCAGCAGTTCGGCCACCGCGCTCACGGCGATCGCGGCTGGCGTCTTGCCCGGGATCCCCGGCACTCCCACGGGGCACCGGATCGCGCTGACCGCGGCCTCGCTGTGGCCCTCGGCGAGCAGCCTCGCCCGGAACCGCGTCCACTTGGCTGCGGAGCCGATGAGTCCCACGTTCGCGAGGTCCCCACGCCGTAGCGCGGCGTCGCACAGGATGAAGTCCTCCGCGTGGTCGTGACTCATGACGAGGACGTGAGAACCGGCGGGCAGCTCGCCGAGCACGGTCTCCGGCGCCGGTGCGTGCCGCAGACAGACGTGGGCGGGCCCGTCGAGGGCGACGAGCACCGGTGATCCTGTGACCTGTCCCTCGCGGCTGTCCACCAGGTGCAGCCGGAGTGGGAACCGGGAGAGTATCCGGGCCAGCTCGTGCCCCACGTGGCCCATGCCGAACACCGCGACCACAGGCCGCACGGGCAGAGGGTCGAGCAGCACCTGGACCACCCCGCCGCAGCACTGACGGCCGTGGGTCACGGTGGCGCGCTCGTTGAGCGAGAAGTTCAGGATCTCGGGAACCTGCACACCATTGGCCAGCATGGCCCTGGCCCGCTCGACCACCGTGGCTTCCAGGTTTCCGCCGCCCAGGGTGTCCCACGTGCGCTTCTCCGCCACCACCATCTTGGCCCCGGCCGCCCGCGGCGCGTGACCGCGCACGTCGCTCACCGTGGCGAGCACGCCCCCGCGGTTCTCGCCGCGCAGCAGCTGCAGTGCGTCCAGCCAGTCCACGTCAGACGGACGCCGGTTCGGTGGTGTCACGCCCGGAGGACAACGACGCCCGGGCCTCCTGCACCGCCCAGAACACCGCCTCGGGCGTCGCTGGGCTCGCGAGCTCCACGCTGTGCCCCTGGGGGCCGAACGACGCCGCCGCTTCGCGCAGGGCCTCGCGCACGCTGAAGGCGAGCATGAGAGGCGGTTCCCCCACGGCTTTGGACCCGTAGACCACCCCGCTCTCGGTGGCCCTCTCGAAGAGGTGGACGTTGAACTGTTCGGGCATCTCCGAGAAGCTGGGCAGCTTGTACGTGCTCGCGGCCTGGGTGCTCAGCCGCCCCCGGTTGGGGCCGTCGGACTCGTCCCAGCGCAGGTCCTCCAGGGTGAGCCAGCCCGTGCCCTGAACGAATCCCCCCTCGATCTGACCCACGTCGATCAGCGGGGAGAGGCTGTCACCCACGTCGTGCACGATGTCCGTTCGTAGCAGTCGGTACGCACCCGTGAAGGCATCCACCTCGACCTCGGACACGGAGGCGCCGTACGAGAAGTACTTGAACGGCTCCCCCTGCATCCGCTGGGCGTCCCAGTGCAGGCCGTCGGTGCGGTAGTAGCCCGCGGCCCACAGGGAGACCCGCTGGAAGTACGCGGTGTGCGCGAGTTCCGCAAAGGTCATCGCCCGGTCGTGGAACCCGATCCCCGTGACCTTGCCCGCCACGAAGCGGACGTCGTCCGGGTGGATGCCGAATTCCCGGGCGGCGACTTCCGCGAGGCGCTCCCGGATCTGGTCGCACGCGTTCTTGACCGCACCGCCATTGAGGTCGGAGCCCGAGCTCGCGGCGGTGGCCGAGGTGTTGGGGACCTTGTCGGTGCGGGTGGGTGCGAGCCGCACCGCGCCGAGCGGCACCCCCAGGGCTGTGGCGGCCACCTGGCGCATCTTGGTGTGCAGCCCCTGGCCCATCTCGGTGCCGCCGTGGTTGATGAGCACGGAACCGTCCCGGTACACGTGCACCAGCGCCCCGGCCTGGTTGAACGCCGTGAGGTTGAAGGAGATCCCGAACTTCACGGGCGTCACCGCGAGCGCGCGGTGGGTGTCCGGGTGAGCGGCGTTGAACTCCGCGATCCGACGACGCCGCCGGGTGACGTCCGCGCGGTGGTGCAGCTCGTTCCAGATGGCGCTCAGCCGCTCTGCGTGCCGCACCGGCTGCCCGTAGGGCGTGAGCTGGCCGGGTGTGTAGAGGTTCCGGCCGCGCAGCTCGGTGGGGTCCAGCCCCAGCAGGGGTGCGCACCGCCCCAGGACGTCCTCGATCACGAGCATTCCCTGCGGTCCGCCGAAGCCCCGGAACGCGGTCTGGGAGGTCTTGTGCGTGCGTGCCACCCGGCCGTGCACCTCCACGTCCGGGATCCAGTAGGCGTTCTCGATGTGGCACAGCGTGCGCTGCAGGACCGGCTCGGAGAGGTCCAGGCTCCAGCCACCGTCGCTCGTGACCGTTGCGCGCAGGGCCAGCAGACGCCCGTCGTCGTCGAACCCCACCTCCCACTGCGCGTGGTAGGGGTGGCGTTTGCCGGACAGGGTGATGTCCTGGTTCCGGTTCAGCCGGACGCGCACGGGGCGCCCCGTGAGGGTCGCACCCAGGGCGGCAACTGCCGCGAACCCGTGGGGCTGCATCTCCTTGCCGCCGAAGCCGCCGCCCATGCGGAGGCACTGGACGGTGACGTCGTGGTCGTCCAGCCCCAGCACGTGGGCCACGACCTCCTGGGTCTCCGTGGGGTGCTGGGTGCTGCTCTGCACGAAAACCTGCCCGCCCTCGTCCACGTACGCGAAGGACGCGTGGGTCTCCAGGTAGAAATGCTCCTGCCCGCCGAACTCGAGCTCCCCGCTGAAACGGTGGGGCGCGGCGGCCAGACCGGCACCCACGTCCCCGCGGCTGATCGTGGGCTGCCCACCCTGGAAGCTCCCGGCGGCGATGGCGTCGCGAAGGGAGATCAGGGACGGGAGGGGATCGTACTCCACCGCCACGGCCTCGGCACCGAGCCGGGCGGCTTCGAGGCTCTCGGCGAGCACCCAGCACACGGCGTGGCCGTGGAACATGACCTCGCTGGGGAACAGGGGCTCGTCCTCCTTGCTGCCGGAGTCGTTCACCCCGGGCACGTCCTGCGCGGTGAGCACCCGGGCCACCCCAGGGACCTCCAGTGCGGGCGCGGTGTCCAGGGAGGTGATCCGCGCATGGGCGTGCGGGGCCTGCACGGGCCAGGCGTGGAGCACGTTCTGGGCGCGGTGGATGAGGTCGTCCGTGTACAGCGCCGTGCCCGTGGCGTGCTCCGCCGCGTGGTCGTGGGCCACTGCACGGCCCACCACGGGGTTCTCGGGACGCTCCGCGAGTGACGTCATGACTGCACCTCCTGGATCCCGGTGGGCTGCGACTGCGCCCAGAACTTGAGCATCACCTGTTCGAGCATGGCCGAGCGGTAGCGGGAGCTCGCCCGCATGTCGTCGATCGGGGTCCCCTGCCGAGCCATCAGAAGCGCCGCGGCCCGGGCTGCGTCATGGGTCCACGGCTGACCGACGAGGACGTCCTCCACCTCCCGGGCGCGCAGCGGAGTGGCGGCGACGCCGCCCAGGCCGATCCGCGCTCCGGTCACGGTGGCGTCGTCGACCTGCAGGGCGATGGCCACCGAGACGCTGGAGATGTCGTCGAAACGGCGCTTGGCGATCTTGTGGAAGGCCGCCGTGTTCGCCACGGGCAGGGGGATGCGCACGGCGCGGATGATCTCCTCCGGGCGGCGCACGCTCTCGCGGTACCCGGTGTAGTACTCGTCCAGCGACACCTCGCGCTCACCAGCTGCGGACGCCAGCACCAGGGATGCGCCCAGGGCGAGCAGCACCGGCGCGGAGTCCCCAATGGGAGATCCCGTGCCCAGGTTGCCCCCGAACGTGGCGGCGTTGCGGATCAGCCGCGAGGCGAACTGTGGGAACAGCTGGTCCAGCAGCGGCACCCGGTGCCCCAGCGCCCGCTCCACCTCGGACAGGCTCAGCCCCGCGCCGATCTCCACGCTGTCCCGGGAGACCATGAGGCCCCGCAGCTCGGCGAGCCGGTCCACGGCGAGCACCGTGCCCGGGCGGACGTGACGGATGTTGACCTCCACACCGACGTCCGTGGCTCCCGCCACGATCCGCGCCCCGGGGTGGCGCGCCATGTGCTCGAACAGCTCGGTCAGGGATTCCGGGCGGATGAAGTGCGCCCCGTCCGAGCTCAGCCGGGTGGAACGCGGGGCGGGCGCCGGCTGCTCTTGACGACGCCGCAGCAGATCGGTCTCCTCGGGGGTTCCCAGTGCGTAGGCGGCGTCGCGAATGGGCCGGTAGCCGGTGCAACGGCACAGGTTGCCGCTCAGGGCGTGGAGGTCGAAGCCGTTGGGCCCGCACTCGTGGTCCGGGGCGTGCTCCTCGCCGACGGCGCCCGTACCGGTCTGCTCCGCCCGCTGTGCGCTCGGGGTGTCCGAATCCTCCTGCGCGCCCGCACGGTCCGGGCGGTAGTACTCCGCGGCCATCGCGCACACGAATCCGGGGGTGCAGTAGCCGCACTGCGAACCGCCGCGGGTGGCCATCTCCTGCTGCACCGGGTGCAGCTGCCCCGGACCCCGCGGGCCGGGCGCAGTGCCCAGCCCCTCGGCGGTGACGATCTCCTGGCCCTCGAAGGCGGCAGCCGCGGGCAGGCAGGCGTTCACGGCTGTCCACCGGGTCCGCTCCGCTCCGTCGGGGCGTGCCACCAGCACGGCGCACGCCCCGCACTCGCCCTCGGCGCAGCCCTCCTTGGCGCCGGTCAGACCGGCGTCCCGCAGGGCGTCGAGCAGGCGGGTGTGCGGGGCGACCCCCGCCAGGGAACGGTCCTGCCCGTTGATCGTCAACCGCATGTCGTTCATGGCCCTGGCTCCTCGTGACAAGCCACTGGCGGGGACGCGGAGCGGGTGGATCCTCAGCCGTACCGGGAGCTCGTTGGCGCCGAACCAGTGCATTTCTGATTGCTCGCCCGGTAGACAGTCCGCTGCGGACCCGCCGTAGGCTGGTGGCCAACGTTAGCCACGTCACACCGCGCACGGCAACACCGGGACTGCGGAAGGTCGCCGTTCGCTCCGGTGGCGTGCGGTCGCCGGCGCCCCGGGGCGCGGGAGCCCGAGGCCCGGAGGCCCGCAGGGGCGCGGACCTAGAATGGGGTGCATGACCACCCCAGGGGACCGTGCGCCGTCGGGCCGGGACGCGGCGGCCCCCGGGGCGGACGGGGCACGGGACGAGACCCCGGCCGCGAGCCGTCCCCGGACGGGCGGCGAGCGCATCGTCCACCTGGACCGCGAACGGTTCCTCTGCGTGCGCCAGGACGGTCCGGAGGACGGGCCGCCGTTCGTGCTGCTCACCGGGCTCGGGTTCGACCTCACCACGTGGCCGGAGACCTTCGTGCAGGCGCTGACCGGGAGCGGGCACCGGGTGCTCCGCCTGGACAACCGGGACGTGGGGCGTTCGTTCCGCGCGTCCTCCCCGCCCCCGACCGCACGACAGCTGCTGCGCGGGGCTCTGCCCGCCGGGCAGTACACGGTGGAGGACATGGCCCAGGACGTCGCGGACACCCTGCAGGTGCTCGGCGTGGAGCGTGCGGATGTCCTGGGGTTCTCCCTGGGCGGGATGATCGCGCAGGCGCTCGCGGCGCACCACCCGCGGCGGGTGCGGCGGCTGGTCTCCCTGTGCTCCACCACGGGCGCACCCTCGGCGGGAACGGTGGCGGCATCCACGGCGGCGATGCTCGCCCTGCCCGGCGCACGCCCCCGGCGCCTGTACGTGCGCTCCCGGCTGGTGATGGCGCGCCACCTGGCCGGCACGGGCTTCCCCGTGGACCGGGCGCACGAGCGCCGGCTCGCGGAGGAGCACTGGCGCCGCAGCCTGGACCCGGCGAACGAGGCCGCGGCGATGCGCCGTCAGATCGGCGCCATCCGGGCCTCCGGGGACCGCACGGCCACGCTGCGGGAGATCACAGCCCCCACGCTCGTGCTCCACGGGGACCGGGACAGGATCGTGCGCCCGGACGGCGGGCCCGCCACCGCGGCGGCGATCCCCGGGGCCCGGTTCGTGGCCCTGCCCGGGATGGGCCACCAGGTGCCTCCGCGGGTGGCCCCCCGGCTGAGCGATCTGGTCCTCGAGCACGTGCGGCCTCGCGAGGCACCGGACGGGTGAATCGTGATGGTGGCGTGAGCGCCACGACACCGCCATCCCCGCACACCCGTGATACCAAAGACACCATGAACGCATCCGAGCACACCCGGTGCCGGGACCTGACCCCGGGGGCCAGAAAGTGACGCACGTGAAGACATCCCACGACCGACTGCCGCGGCTTGCCAGCACCCTCGTGTTCCTGGCGGCCCTGTGGTCCTTCATCTCCATCCCGTTCGCCCAGAAGGAGTCCCTCTACTGGGTGGACGAGGTGTTCACCACCCTGGGCGTGCCCTCGGGGCCGAACCTGTTCCTGGCGCTGAGCCTGCTCATCGTGGGGGCGTCCCTGCGCCGCAGGCTGCGCGTCGCGTGGGTGGTCTCCCTGGGCGTGCTGTTCCTGGAGCTGCTGGTGTTCGTGCTGCTGGGCGTCGCCCTGCTCACGGACTCGGTGGAGGGGGAGCTGGAGCCCCTGGAGAGCATCCTGCTGGTCGTGGGCGCGGTGGTCACCACCGCGTGGACGGTGGCGTTCATCGTGCGCCGCAAGGACTTCCCCGCGCGCATGCGCTCCGGCGCGCTGCGCAACGCCCTGCTCACCCTGCTCGGTGGCCTGCTGCTGGTCATGGCGCTCGTCTTCGCGGTCTCGTGGTTCGTCCCGGGCCACCTGCACGGCGTGGAGCACCTGTGGTTCTCGGTGCGCAGCGTCACCGGCCTCTCCCTGCCCCGCAGCATCTCCGACGGCTCCGCGGGGCCGCACTGGCTGGCCGTCCTGGCCGGGGTGCTGGGGGCCGCGGTGCTGTTCTACGCGGTGTGGCAGTTCACCCAGTCCGCGCAGCGCTCGGAGGTCATCGACCCCCGCCAGGAGCTGCACATCCGCAGGCTCCTGGCGCAGTACGGCGCCCAGGACTCCCTGGGCTACTTCGCCACCCGCCGGGACAAGTCCGTGATCTTCTCCCCGGACGGGCGCGCAGCGGTCTCCTACCGCGTCATCGGCTCCGTGTGCCTCGCCTCCGGGGATCCCCTGGGCCCCCACGACGCCTGGCAGGACGCCATTGCCGCCTGGAAGCAGGAGGGCCGCGAGCACGCGTGGCGCCTGGCCGTGCTCTCCGCGTCCGAGACCGGCGCGCAGGCCTACGTGGATGCCGGGCTGCGGGCCCGCCCGCTCGGTGACGAGGCCGTGCTGGAGACCGACTCCTTCTCCCTCGAGGGCCGCACCATGCGCCCGGTCAAGCGCGCCGTGGCCCGCGTGCGGGACGCCGGGTGCACCGTGACCCTGGAGCGCCACAGCCAGCTGGACGCCGCCACCCTGCAGCAGATCATCGAGCTGTCCGAGAAGTGGCGCGGGGACGAGGCGGACCGCGGATTCTCCATGGCCCTGAACCGGCTCGCGGACCGCACGGACGGCCGCTGCGTGGCGGTGCTCGTGCGCAACGCGCAGGGGGAGATCGTGGCCCTGCAGTCCTACGTGCCGTGGGGCACGCGCGGCATCTCCCTGGATCTCATGCGCCGCTCCCCGGACGCCCCCAACGGCGTCAACGAGGCCATGGTGGCCGCCCTCGCGGAGGACGGCGGAGAGCTGGGCATCCGTGAGGTCTCCCTGAACTTCGCCATGTTCCGTTCCGTGTTCACGGGCGCGGACAAGGTGGGTGCCGGGCTGGGCGTGCGGATCGCGGACCGGGTGCTCTCCTGGGGCAACCGGTTCTGGCAGCTCGAGTCCCTCTACGAGGCCAACGCCAAGTACCTGCCCCGCTGGGACAGCCGGTTCCTGTGCTACGACTCCACCGCGGACCTCCCCCTCGTGGGCATTGCCGCGGGCCGCGCGGAGGGCTTCCTCCCGGGCCGCTCACCCCGTCCCGGTCACGACGGCGAGACGCTCGTCACCGCCCCGGACGGCACCACGACGCCGCTCGCGGACCTCGTCATCGCCCAGGACCGGGAGCTGCTCACCCCGCCGCGCCCGGTGCGCCAGCTCAGCGAGCAGCAGCGGGTGCGCCACGCCAAGCTGGACGTCCTGCGCGAAGCCGGCATGGAGCCCTACCCGGTGGACGTGCCCCACACCACCACTGTGGAGCAGGCCCTGGAGCTGATCGCGGACGGCACCGCGGAGACCACCGGGGAGGTCGTCTCGATCGGCGGTCGCGTGCGCGCGCTGCGCGACTTCGGCGGCGTCGCCTTCGCCGTCATCGAGGAGCGGGACGTGCGGCTGCAGGTGATCCTGGAGGCGGACACGGTGGACCCGCAGCTGCTCGCGTTGTGGCGGCGAACGGTGGACGTGGGGGACCAGGTCTCCGTGACCGGCACGCTGGGACGCAGCCGCCGTGGCGAGCCGTCCGTGATCGCGACGTCCTGGGCCATGGCCTCGAAGTCCCTGCGCCCGGTGCCGAACGACCACACGGGGTTCACCAACCCGGAGGCGCGGGTGCGCCAGCGCTACCTGGACCTGATCGTGAACAAGGAGTCCTCGCAGCTGCTGCGGGCCCGTTCCCGCGGGATCGCGGCCATGCGGCAGTCCTTCATGGAGCGCGGCTACATGGAGGTGGAGACGCCCATGCTGCAGGCGGTGCACGGCGGCGCGAGCGCCCGGCCGTTCCGCACGCACATCAACGCGTACAACGCGGACCTGTACCTGCGCATCGCCCCGGAGCTGTACCTCAAGCACCTCTGCGTGGGCGGCATGGACCGGATCTTCGAGCTCAACCGCAACTTCCGCAACGAGGGCGCGGACGCCACCCACAACCCGGAGTTCACGTCCGTGGAGGCGTACGCGGCGCACGGTGACTACAACACCATGCGGGTGCTCACGCGCGAGCTGATCCTGGAGGTCGCCACCGCGATCCACGGCGAGCCCGTGGCCGTGCGCCCGGACGGCGAAGGCGGGGAGACCCGCATCCGCCTGGACCACGAGTGGCCCGTCATTCCCGTGCACCAGGCGGTCTCGGAGGCCACGGGCACGCTGCTGACCTCGACGACGCCGCTCGAGGAGGTCCGCGCCGTCGCCGACGCCCACAACGTGCACTGGCACGAGACGATGACCGCCGGCGAGGTCGTCCTGGAGCTCTACGACGAGCTCGTGGAGGGTCAGACCACCCTGCCGGTGTTCTACACGGACTTCCCGCTGGAGACCTCACCCCTGACCCGCACCCACCGCACGGACCCGCGGCTCTCGGAGCGCTGGGACCTCGTGGCGTTCGGCGCGGAGATCGGCACCGCGTACAGCGAGCTCGTGGACCCCGTGGACCAGCGCAACCGCCTGACCGAGCAGTCCTTCAAGGCCGCCGCGGGTGACCCGGAGGCCATGGAGGTGGACGAGAACTTCCTCACCGCCCTCGAGTACGCCATGCCGCCCACGGGTGGTCTGGGCATCGGCGTGGACCGGCTCATCATGATGCTCACCGGCACGAACATCCGCGCCACCCTGGCGTTCCCGTTCACCCGCCCGAACGAGCAGGGCTGAGCGTGGCGGACGAGGGGGTCCGGTGACAATTTCCCGCATGCTCTACATCGACGATTCCGGGTCGGTGGAGAGCGGTCTGGTTGTCTACGGCTGGGTGGAATGCCGCCCTGAGCGGTGGCGTCATGCTCTGCGCACCATTCTGGAACTTCGCAAATTCCTGTACCGGGAATATCTGGTGCCCCCTTCTCAAGAGCTGCATGCCACCAAATTCGTCAACGGTCGGTCCCGGATCTCCACCCGCGATGACCAGCACGGCAGGACGGAGTGGAAGACGCTGGGCCGACAAGTCGCCGTCGACTGCCTCGAGACCTTGGCCCGGTGCGAGGACCTGCGCATCGGGGCCGTCTACCGCCAGACTGCCGCCATCGGAAGCGGCTACAGAGAGCAACGGGCTGAGGTCTACCGAGAACTCCTGGAGTCGGTCAACGAGCAGCACCGCGCGGAGGACAGTTACGTGCTCATCGGCATGGACGGCAACGGCTCGGACAGGGCCTACTTCAACGCCCACCGAGCCCTGCCCCTGGCCACCCGGCACGTCATCGAGGACCCCATGTTCCACGATTCCAAGCAGTCCCAGCTCATGCAGATGGCTGACCTTGTGGCCTACTCGGCGTTCTGCCACCTCAATCGTCACCAGGGCAATGAATTCGCGTGGGAATGGTACGAGCAGTACCTCACCCCGCGCGGCCCTTTCGACGGCCCACAGGGGATCTGAGCCGGAAACAGCTAGACCCGCCAATCCACGAGTGTGGGGCGGGTCCGCAAGAGCCATCTTATCTCTCACCATCCGATCCGTCGAGTGGTCAGAGGGTTCGTAGCCGACCGCGCGACGATGAATTTGGCACGGGGGACGCTCGTACGGGCCTCGGGGCCAGCCAGCGGTTCCAGCCCGAGACTGAGCGGTCCCCTGGCCGTGCGCACCTCTCACGGTGTGCACGGCGGGTAGCCACAGACCCGACGCCGCCCGGCACCCCTAAGAGGGAGCCGGGCGGCGTCGTTGTCGGAGAGCGCCGGAGCTCAGTCCGCGGCGTACGCCTGGCCCGTGAGAGTCTCCACGGCCAGGCGGCCCAGCGCGTTGGAGGCGAGCGGGCTGTCGCCGGTGAGCAGGCCGCGGTCGCGGTGGACCTGCCCGGTCATGTCGTCGTTGACCACGGTGAGCCCGGCACGGGTGAGACCGTCCGCCACCAGCCACGTCATGCGTCCGGGGAGGTAGCCGATCTCGATGTTCGGCCCGGAGTCCAGCGCGTCCGGGAAGACGGTCACGGAGTAGCCCTCGAAGAGGTTCTTGCCGTCATCGCCCACGGCCGAGAGCAGCGCGGCGGGGCCGTGGCACAGGGTGATCACGGGACGGTCGTTCTCCAGCGCCCAGGCGAGCACACGGCCCACCTCGGGGCTGTCCGCCAGGTTGATCGTGGCACCGTGGCCGCCGGGGATGAACACGGCGGCGTAGTCGCTGTCCCCGTCCAGCCCGTCGGCGATCTCCGGCAGGGGCCGGGGGCGCTCGAACTGCGGCCGCAGCTCCTCCCACGCCTGCTGCACGGCGTCGTCCTTCTCGGGCATGGCCCACAGCTCGAACTTGGCGAGGTTGCCGGAGAGGGTCGCGACGTCCACGTCGTACCCCGCGGCCTTCAGATGCATGAGCGGCAGGAGCGTCTCCACCGGGTGGTTGCCGGTGGAGAAGTAGACGTCGTCCTCCAGCGGCAGGTAGCGCTCGTCCGTGAGGACGGTCAGGATCTTGCGCGGTCCGGACGAGACGGAGGGGACGCCGTGGGCGCCGTCGAAGTCCGTGGTGGGTGCCACGTACTGGCCCAGCGAGTACTCGGACGGGAAGTAGGCGTTGTGCTCGGCGCTGTCGCGCACCGGTTTCTTGGAAGCCATGCGATCACCTCTCGGTCGCGGGGGCCCAGCCCCGGCAACGGCGTCACTGCCAGCGCGTCCGCGAGGGGTCGCGGGGCACCGTGTGACGAGGACGGCACCGAGCATACGCCGGAACCCCGCGGCCCCCGGTAACCCTGTCACCGCCCACGGCCCCGTCCGTGGGGCCCGGTCCCTGCCGCACCCGCCCGCTGCGCAGCACGACGACGGCGAGCACCGAGCCTGCCGCGCCCATGACCACCAGCGGAACGGTGAGCAGGGTGATGATCTCGATCAGCGGCGGGACCGCCGCGCAGACCAGCGCCGCGAACACCAGCGCGCCCGGCAGGCTGCGCTCCCGCCTGCCCCACGGCTCCACCGACGCCGTCTCCGCGCGCCGCAGCACCGCCGCGGCAAGCAGCACGGCCGTCCAGCACACCGCGGCCAGCGGGAGGCGCAGCAGCCACCACCCGGCGGAACCGGGGACGGGGTCCCAGCCTCCGGCGAAGAACCACACGGCCATGACGGCCACGACCACCGGGAGGTGCCACAGGTAGACGGTCATGGCGCGCGTGCCGATCACGTACGCGACCGCCCGCGCCGGGCGCGTGGTCATCAGCCGCCGCAGCACCGGGGAGAACACCTCCAGCAGGCACGCCTGCGCGAAGCCGAGCAGCACCATGCACACGGTGGGCGGGTTGAGGTCCGTGAGCATGTCCGGGGCGTAGGGGCCCACCGCCACGCACACACCGAGCAGCGCGTACGACGCCGCCGCGAGCGCCACCAGCAGCGTCCGGGAACGGGCGGCGAACCAGCCGTCCGCGCGGAAGAAGCCGAACTGCTGCACGAGCGGCCACACGAACACCATGTTCAGCAGCCCCCACCACTGCTCCCCGCTGGCAGCGCTGAGCAGGTCCACGAGCACGGTGCAGCACAGCAGGAACCAGCACCACACCCACCCCATGCGCTCGTGCAGGCCGAGGAACGCGGGGGTGAGCGCCTGGCAGATCAGGTACGCGGCGAGGAACCACAGCGCCATGCCCACCCCGGACAGCGCGAAGGTCACCAGCTCGTACGGCGCTCCCGCCGCGAGCGCCGCCCCGGCCACCAGGGCCAGGGCACACCACAGCACGGCGGCCGGCTGCACGAGCCGCAGGGCGCGCTCGCGCACGTACTCCGCGGGGTCCATGCCCTGGGCCCGACGACGCCGCCACGCGCCTGCCGCCGCCGTTCCGCCCACCACGAAGAACAGGGGCATGATCTGGAAGATCCAGGTGGCCCACCAGTACCAGGGCTGCTTCGTGGGCACGAGAACGGAGGTGATCTGCCCGGTGGCGGGGTCTGCGGTGAGGGTGACCATGAGGATGTGGATGCACACCACGGCGATCACGCAGCCCACGCGGGCGGCGTCCACGGCGGGGTCGCGCTCGACGGCGAGCGCTCCCGGCTGCCGGGGAGTCCCGGCAACGATGAGATCGTGCTGCATGAGGCCCACTCTAGGGCGGGAACGCGCGGGCGCCGGGGCGGCACGCGCGGCTCTGGAG
>NZ_PHOA01000058.1 GCF_003687455.1 Kocuria tytonicola
GGTTTCCTGCTCACCGTGGGCGTGGGATTCGCCCTCCTGGGCTACTACGTGCTGACCAACGTGGGTGGACTCGTCGGGTGGATCGTCACGGCGGCCTTCATCTCGCTGGGGCTGGATCCCCTCGTGCGCTGGCTCGAGTCCAAGGGCATGCCGCGGGCCCTCGCGGCGGCCGCCGTGATCGTCGCCCTGGCCCTCGTCCTGACCACTTTCATCCTGGTGGTGGTACCCCGGATGGTGGAGCAGGCCCAGCAGTTCGCCGCCAGGGTTCCCGAGTTCGTGGACAGCTTCGTGCACTCGGACCTCTACCACGCCCTGAACGACCGCTTCGACATCGCGGCGTCGGTGCAGAAGGCGGCGAGCGGGCTGCAGGAGAGGCTCGCCTCCGACGAGAACTTCCTGGGCGGGATGTTCGGCTCCGTGGTGAACGTGGGCGGTGTGGTCCTCAGCAGCGTCACGGGAACACTGATCGTGATGGCCCTGACGCTCTACTTCCTCTTCTCGTGGCCCACCATCAAGGCGTGGTGCTACCGCCTGGCACCCGCCAGCAAGCGCGCCCGGGTGACCCACCTCGGGGACAGGATGATCAACGGGGTGGGCAACTACGTGATGGGCCAGGCCTGCGTGGCCCTGCTCAACGCCACCGTCGCGTTCATCCTCATGAGCATCACGGGGGTCCCCTACGCCTCCCTCCTGGTGCTCTTCGTGGGTCTGCTCGCGTTCGTCCCGCTGGTGGGCGGGGTCATCGCCGGCGTCTTCGTGAGCCTCGTGGCCACCCTCGGCGGGTGGAACACGGTGGTCCCCTACGCCCTGTGCTACTTCGCCTACCTGCAGGTGGAGGCCTACGTGGTCTCCCCGCGCATCATGTCCCGGGCCGTGGCGGTGCCCGGCGCCGTCGCGATCGTGGCCGTGGCGGCCGGGGGCGCGCTCTGGGGCGTCCTGGGCGCGCTCATCGCCATCCCCACCGCGGCCGCGGGTCTGCTCCTGGTCCGCGAGGTCTTCGTCCCCCGCCAGGACGCCCGCTGACCGACGACGCCGCACGGCCCGGTTCCGTTGCACCAGACCCTCCGACCGGGGCCGCGGACGCGAAGGGCGCGCCCGGGCCGATAGGCTGACCCGGTGCGTTTAGTGATTGCAGACTGTTCGGTCCGGTACGAGGGGCGCCTCAACGCCCACCTCCCCCTGGCACGCCGCCTCATCATGCTCAAGGCGGACGGCTCCGTGCTGATCCACTCGGACGGCGGCTCCTACAAGCCCCTGAACTGGATGAGCCCGCCGGCCACCATGCACGTGCGCACCCCCTCCGGGGAGGAGTCCGCGGACGGTGTGAGCGAGGTGTGGGAGGTCCAGGCGGGCAAGTCCGACGACCGTCTGGTGATCCACATCATGACCGTGCACAGTCAGCTCCACCACGACCTCGGCAGCGATCCGGGCCTCGTCAAGGACGGCGTGGAGGCCGATCTGCAACGGCTGCTCGCCGAGCAGATCACTCTGCTGGGAGAGGGCTTCTCCCTGGTGCGGCGGGAGTACCCCACCACCATCGGTCCCGTGGACATCCTCGCGCGGGACGCGGACGGCGCCACGGTGGCCGTGGAGCTCAAGCGGCGCGGCGACATCGACGGGGTGGAGCAGCTCACGCGCTACCTCGAGCTGCTCAACCGCGATCCTCTCCTGCGTCCCGTGCGGGGTGTGTTCGCCGCGCAGCAGATCAAGCCCCAGGCCCGCACCCTCGCCCGCGACCGGGGCATCGAGTGCCTGAGCCTGGACTACGACGAGATGCGCGGCAACGTGGACACCCAGTCCCGGTTGTTCTGAAACACGCAGTCCCCCGCGGGCTGCCGGGCCATGCCGCACCCCGAGGACGGCCCGGGCGGCATGGGCGACACCGGTGATAAGCCGTCTGATGACTGTTGACCGGTGCGCGTCATTGTGTGATGCTTATGGTGTTCTCGCATCATGTTTGACATGCTCGCAGGAATGGTAGCGAGCGTGAAGTTCTGACTGGCGCTGTGGCACAACACTTCGTGAGCCGCATCCACAGCCTTCTCGCGGTACCGGTTCAGGTGCACATCCATGTGCACGCACTACATACTCCAGAAGGAGATGCCCCACTATGGCTCAGGGCACCGTTAAGTGGTTCAACGCAGAAAAGGGCTTCGGCTTCATCACGCCGGACGACGCTGATGGCGACGTCTTCGTGCACTACAGCGAAATCCAGTCGGGCGGCTTCCGCACCCTCGAAGAGAACCAGCGCGTCGAGTTCGAGATCGGTCAGGGCCAGAAGGGCCCCCAGGCCACCGGCGTGACCGTCCTCTGACAGTCCCCCTCGGACGAAAGCCCCCGTCACCTCGTGAGGTGACGGGGGCTTCCTGCTGCTCGGCCGTCCACGGAGCCCGGCACGTCTCTGCCCTCTCGGGACCCGATTCCGTCCGCGCCAGGGCACCCCGCAGCGGCACGCCACACCTCCCCGGGGCACCACGGCACGAGACACGAAGAATCCAGGAACCCCCGGACCTCGGAGGTGGATCAGGCCTGGCTGCCCGCCATGCGGCGCTGCACGCGCACGCCCGCCCCGGCGAGGTGCTCCACGAAGTGCTCATAGCCCCGGTCGATGTGCCCGATGCCGGACACCTCCGTGATGCCCTCGGCCGCCATGCCCGCAATCACCAGCGCCGCGCCCGCGCGGATGTCCATGGCCTCCACGGGTGCTCCGGAGAGCTCGCGCGCCGGCACACCGTCCACGCGCGCGTGGTGGCCGTCCAGGTGCACCCGGGCCCCCAGCCGCTCGAGCTCAGCGGTGAAGCCCCACCGCGCCTCGAAGACGTTCTCCGTGACGATTCCCGAGCCCTCGGCCACCGCGTTGAGCGCCACCACGAACGGCTGCAGGTCCGTGGGAAATCCCGGGTACGGCAGAGTGGACACGTTGATGGCGCGGGGCCGTGGCGGACCCTGCACCACGAAACGCCCCCCGGAGGTGTCGATCTCGCACCCGGACGCCCGCAGCTTGTCCAGGACCACGCCCATGTGCTCCGGCTGCGCGCCCTCGATCTCCACGCGCCCCCCGGTGACGCCGGCGGCAAAGGCCCAGGTGCCGGCCACGATGCGGTCCGGGACGGTGCGGTGGGTCACCGGATGCAGCCGCGGCACCCCCGTGATCGTGAGGGTGGTGGACCCCAGCCCCTCGATCTGCGCACCCATGGCGCGCAGCATCTCGCCGATATCCACGATCTCGGGCTCCCGCGCCACGTTCTCCAGCACGGTGACCCCGCTGGCCGTGGTCGCGGCGGTCATGAGGTTCTCCGTGGCCCCCACCGACGGGTATCCCAGGCGGTAGGTGGCGCCCGTGAGACCGCCCACGACCTCCGCACGCAGGAAACCCCGCTCGATGCCGAGCTGCGCGCCCATGGCCTCGAGACCCGCGCGGTGCATGTCCAGTCCGCGGGTGCCGATGGCGTCTCCCCCGGGCAGCGCCACCTCCGCCCGGTGGCAGCGGGCCATGAGGGGGCCCAGGACGGAGATCGAGGCGCGCATGGCCCGCACGAGGTCGTAATCGGCCTGGTGCCCGAGGACCTCGGGCACGTCGATGGCCACCTCGTGCTCCGCGGCCCGGTAGGTCACGTCGCACCCGAGCCGACGCAGCAGCTCGGCCATGACCGTCACGTCGTGGATCTCCGGAACGTTCGTGATCGTCGAACGTCCGGGAGCCAGCAGCGCGGCGGCCATGAGCTTGAGCACGCTGTTCTTGGCGCCGAACACCGGCAGGCGCCCGTTGACGGCCGTGGGCCCGTGCACTTCGATCTTCTCTTCCACGATTCCTCCTCCTGCGCGGGCAGGCCCGTGACGGACGGCCCGCGGCCCGTGTGCCAGACGTACGGGCCGAACGGATGGTGCCCGAACGCCGTCGACCCCCGCGCCCGTTCAGGGCACGAGGGTCGACGGTGACCGGTGCGGATGCGAGTCAGGCGCTCGGTGCCTGCTCGTCCAGGGAGACGCTGTCCGCGACCACGGTGACGCGGTTGTCGTTCACGGAGACCAGACCGGCGTCGATCGTGCCCCGCAGACGGTCACCGTCCACGCGGTCGATCGCGAACTCCCCGGGCTTGAGCAGCCCCGCCATGGACTCGTGCCCGGCCATGATGCCGATGTCGCCCTCGGTGGTGCGCACGCGCACGAGACGCGCGGCACCGGCCCAGATCTTGCGATCCAGGGCGACGATTTCCACGATGAGCTCGGCCATGGCTTACTTCTCGCCCGTCTCGGCCTTGATCTCGTCCCAGCGGCGCATGACGTCGTCCAGACCGCCCACGTTGTAGAACGCCTGCTCCGGCACGTTGTCCAGCTCGCCGTCGCAGATCTTGCCGAAGGCCTCGATGGTCTCCTCCAGGGGAACCGTGGAGCCCTCCACACCGGTGAACTGCTTGGCGGTGTAGGTGTTCTGGGACAGGAACTGCTCGATGCGGCGCGCGCGGGACACCACGACCTTCTGCTCCTCGGAGAGCTCCTCCACACCCAGGATCGCGATGATGTCCTGCAGCTCCTTGTTCTCCTGCAGGATCGACTTCACACGGGTGGCCACGTCGTAGTGCGTCTGGCCCACGTACTGCGGGTCCAGGATGCGGGACGTGGAGGACAGCGGGTCGATCGCGGGGTACAGGCCGCGGGACGCGATCTCACGCGAGAGCTCCGTGGTGGCGTCCAGGTGCGCGAACGTGGTGGCCGGGGCCGGGTCCGTGTAGTCGTCGGCGGGCACGTAGATGGCCTGCATGGACGTGATGGAGTGGCCGCGGGTGGAGGTGATGCGCTCCTGCAGCACGCCCATCTCGTCCGCCAGGGTGGGCTGGTAGCCCACGGCGGAGGGGATGCGGCCCAGCAGCGTGGACACCTCGGAACCGGCCTGGGTGAACCGGAAGATGTTGTCGATGAACAGCAGCACGTCCTGGTTCTGCACGTCGCGGAAGTACTCCGCCATGGTCAGACCGGTGAGGGCCACGCGCAGCCGCGTTCCGGGCGGCTCGTCCATCTGGCCGAACACGAGGGCGGTGTCCTTGAGAACGCCCGCCTCCTCCATCTCGACCCACAGGTCGTTGCCCTCACGGGTGCGCTCGCCCACCCCGGCGAACACCGAGGTGCCGCCGAAGTTGCGGGCCACACGGGTGATCATCTCCTGGATCAGCACGGTCTTGCCCACGCCCGCGCCGCCGAAGAGCCCGATCTTGCCGCCCTTGATGTAGGGGGTCAGCAGGTCGATGGACTTGATCCCCGTTTCCATCATCTCGGTGCTGCCCTCGAGCTCCGCGAAGGACGGTGCCTTGCGGTGGATGGGCCAGCGCTCCTGGATGTCCAGCTCGTCGGTGGGCATGTCCAGGGCATCGCCCAGGACGTTGAAGATGTGGCCCTTGACCACGTCGCCCACGGGCACGGAGATGGGAGCTCCGGTGTCCTGCACCGGGGTCCCGCGCACCAGACCGTCGGTCTGCTGCAGCGAGATGGCACGCACGACGTTGCTGCCGAGGTGCTGAGCGGTCTCGAACGTGATGCGGCGGGGCTTGCCGTTGAAGTCGTAGTCCGCGGTCAGTGCGTTGTACAGGTTCGGGACCTGGTTCTCGGGGAACTCGACGTCGACCACGGGTCCGATCACTCGGGCAACGCGGCCCACGCCCGCGCCCGAGACCGGCTGGGCGGCCTGGTCGTTGATAGTGGCAGTCATTTCTCTCACTTCGTTTCGGCTGGCAATGGGGAGCGCGGGCCTAGAGGGCCTCGGCGCCACTGACGATTTCGGTCAACTCGGTGGTGATCTCGGCCTGACGGGCGTTGTTCATCAGACGCGTGTACTTCTTGATGAGCTCCGTGGCGTTGTCACCGGCGGCCTTCATGGCCCGCTGGCGGGAGGCCAGCTCGCTCGACGCCGCGTGGCACAGCGCCGAGTAGACCCGGGCCCGCACGTACCTGGGCAGGATCTCGTTGAAGACCTCTTCGGGGCTCGGTTCGAACTCGAAGTTGCTGCTGGTCTCCTGCAGGTCCTCGTGGTGCTCCGCCATGTTGTCTCCGAGGGCGTTCGCATCCGCGACCTCCACCGGCAGCAGGCGCAGCACGCGCGGCTCCTGGCTCACCATGGAGTTGAACTGCGTGTAGACGAGCAGGACCTCATCCACGCCGTTGTCCTCGTACGGGGCGTCGATGTCGTGCATCAGACGTCCCGTGAGCTCCTTGGCGCGCTCGGTGCTGGCACTGTCCGTGTCGCCCGTCCAGAAGTCGTCGTAGTCGCGGTGCCGGAAGTCGAAGTACGCCTTGGCCTTGCGGCCCACCAGGTAGATGCGAACTTCCTTGCCCTGGGAACGCAGCAGCTCCAGCAGCTCCTCCGTGCGCTTGAGCACGTTGGAGGAGTAGGACCCGGCGAGACCGCGGTCGGACGTGAAGACCATGACGGCGGAGCGCCGCACCTCGTCCGGGACCGTGGTCAGGGGATGGGAGATGCTGTGCTGCGTGGCAAGCTGGGAGGCCGCGCGGGTGAGCGCGTTGGCGTACGGGTACGCACCCTCGAGACGCTGACGGGACTTGTTGATGCGCGAGGTCGCGATCATCTCCATCGCCTTGAAGATCTTCTTCATCGACGAGGTGGACGCGATCTTCTGTCGGTAGACCCGAATCTGCGCTCCCATGAAATTTCCTTTCGGCACCGCAGTGGTGCGCCGGGTCCCGGCGCACCACCTCGACGGCTACTTCTTGACGATCGTTTCCTGGTTCACAGCGGTCGCGCCCATGGGCTCGTGCGTCTCGGCACCGGCCTCGATGCCGTGCTTCGACCCGTGGAAGTCGCGCTTGACCTCGGCCACGGCTGTCTTGAGCGCGTCCACGGCGTCGCCCTCGAGCTTGCCCGTGGAGTTGATCGAGTCCATGACGTTCGTGGTCCGGCGCACCTGGTCCAGCAGCGCACGCTCGAAGTCCGCCACGTTCGCCACCTCGACGTCGTCGAGCTGGCCGGTGGTGCCGGCCCAGATGGAGACCACCTGGTCCGCCACGGGGTACGGCGTGTACTGGGGCTGCTTGAGCAGCTCCATGAGACGCTCACCGCGGGTCAGCTGCTGGCGCGAGGCCGCATCCAGGTCCGAGGCGAACATCGCGAACGCCTGCATGGAGCGGTAGGACGCCAGGTCCAGCTTCAGCGTGCCGGAGACCTTCTTCATGGCCTTGACCTGCGCGGCACCGCCCACGCGGGACACCGAGATGCCCACGTCCACGGCGGGGCGCTGGTTGGCATTGAAGAGGTCCGACTGCAGGAAGATCTGACCGTCGGTGATGGAGATGACGTTGGTGGGGATGAACGCCGAGACGTCGTTCGCCTTCGTCTCGATGATCGGCAGACCCGTCATGGAACCGGCACCCAGCTCGTCCGAGAGCTTGGCGCAGCGCTCGAGCAGACGGGAGTGCAGGTAGAACACGTCACCGGGGTACGCCTCGCGTCCAGGCGGGCGGCGCAGCAGCAGGGACACGGCGCGGTACGCCTCGGCCTGCTTGGAGAGGTCGTCGAACACGATCAGGACGTGCTTGCCGCCGTACATCCAGTGCTGGCCGATGGCCGAGCCGGCGTAGGGGGCCAGGTACTTCAGGCCCGCGGACTCGGAGGCCGGGGCCGCCACGATCGTGGTGTAGTCCAGGGCACCGTTGTCCTCCAGGGTCTGGCGGACGGCCGCGATGGTGGACGCCTTCTGACCGATGGCCACGTAGATGCAGCGCACCTGCTTGTCCACGTCACCGGACTCCCAGTTGGAGCGCTGGTTCAGGATCGCGTCCACGGCGATGGCCGTCTTGCCCGTCTGGCGGTCGCCGATGATCAGCTGACGCTGGCCACGGCCGATCGGGATCATGGCGTCGATGGCCTTGATGCCGGTCTGCAGCGGCTCGTGCACGGACTTGCGCATGGTCACGCCCGGAGCCTGCAGCTCCAGCTCGCGGCGTCCCTCGGTGGCGATGGGGCCGAGGTCGTCCAGGGGCTCGCCCAGCGGATCCACCACGCGGCCCAGGTAGCCCTCGCCCACGGGGACCGAGAGCACCTCACCGGTGCGGTGGACCTCCTGGCCCTCCTCGATGCCCTGGAACTCGCCCAGCACCACGACACCGATGTCGCGGGTGTCGAGGTTCAGGGCCAGGCCCAGAACCCCGTTCTCGAACTTGAGCAACTCGTTGGCCATGACGGAGGGCAGACCCTCCACATGGGCGATGCCGTCCGCCGCGGACGACACGCGTCCTACTTCTACTCGTTCCACGTTGCCGGGATCGTAGGACGCCGCGAAATCGTTCAGCGCGCTACGGACTTCATCGGCATTGATGGTCACATCGGCCATCTGCTGTCCCTGCTCTCTACGTCGTGTGATCATCGCGTGAGCAATGACCATGCTTGTTCTTGTCGCGATGCGTTGCCCCATCGCCGTGCAGCCGCTCGAGCGGCCCGTGGAGGCAACGCGACGAGATGCCGGCACCGACCGACTCCCCGCGATCCTCGCTCCACGAGAGGATCAGGCCCCGATCCGCTGTTGCAGCTGGTTCAGCCGGTGCGTGACCGAGCCGTCGATGATCTCCTCGCCCACCTGCACGCGCAGTCCGCCCACGAGGGCCGGGTTGACCTCCGTGGTCAGCTTCAGGTCCCGGCCGTACAGCCGGTTGAGACCGTCGCGCAGCCTGGCGAGCTGATCCTCGCCGAGCGGACGCGCCGTCTCCACCCGCGCGATCCAGCGCTGCTGCCGGTCCGCGACCCACTGGGCGAACCGCTCCAGCAGCCGACCGGGCAACGCACCGCGCGGTTCGCTGACCGCACGCTCGACCAGCAGTGCGGACTCCTCGGACCCGGGGGTCATGAGGCGCCGCGCCAGCGTGATCTTGGCCTCGGCGCCCGCACGGGGGTCCGAGAAGGCCCGCTGCACCTCGGCGGAGCGGTCCAGCATGGACCTGAAGCGGATGAGCTCGTCCACGAGCGACTCGAGGGCGTGTCCTCCGCCCCGGTTCTCGGCCGCCGCCGCGGTGAGCATCACCGCGAGGTGCTCCATCTCGTCCCCCAGCTGGCGCTCGGTGGCGCTGCGCTGGGAGGCGAGGGCGGCGGCGATCTCCACGGCCACCGCGTCAGCGCGGCCGTCGAACAGCGTGTGCACCAGGCGGGCTCGGTCGTCAGCGGCTCGGGAGGGATCCGTGAGCGCACGGCGCAGGGCACCGTTGCCGTCCACGATGTCCAGGATCTCGAACAGCTGTCGAGAGGTCCCGGTGCTCGCGGACTGTGCCCAGCGGTCCACGTCCACGGTGAGCGGACGGAAGGGTTCGTTCGATGCTTCTGCCATTACCGTGCAGCTCCCGTGCGACCTTGCTCGGCGTCCAGGTCCGCGAGGAACCGGTCGACCACGCGGTTGGCGCGGGCGTCGTCGTCGAGGGACTCCCCGACGATCTTGGACGCGAGCTGGGTGGCCAGGGTCCCGACCTCGTCGCGCAGGGACACCACGGCCGCCGCACGCTCGGCCTCGATGGCCTTGTGGGCGTTCTCGGTGATCCGGGCCGACTCCATGTTGGCGCGGTCCTTGAAGTCCGCGAGGATCTTCTCGCCCTCGGAACGGGCTTCCTCACGGATCTTCTGGGCCTCGAGCCGGGCGCTTTCGAGCTGCTGGTTGTACTCGTCGCGAGCCGCCTTGGCCTCGGCCTGCGCGGCCCTGGCCTTGGCAAGTCCACCCTCGATGGCGTTCGCGCGGTCCGCGAAGACCTTCTCGAACGCCGGGACGATGAACTTGATCGCGATGAAGAGCAGAATCACGAACCCGATGCCGGTGATCAGCATTTCCCAGACGTCGGGGATCAGGGGGTTCTGCGACCCCTCAGCTGCCAACACCATTGCGTTCATGAGCGCGATTCCTGTTCTCTAGTTAGGGCTTGTCCGATGGGCCTTGCCCTACTTGATGAACGCGAGAACCAGGCCCAGGATGGCGAGGGCCTCGACCACGGCGAAGCCCATGAACAGCATGGGCTGCAGGACACGCTGGGATTCGGGCTGGCGGGCCACGGACTGCATGTACGCAGCGAAGATGAGACCCACACCGATGCCACCGCCGATGGCAGCGAGACCGTAGCCGATGACGCTAAGCGAACCTTCCATTGTGGATATTTCCTTTCTGGGTGCCCGCGGGTGCGGGCCGTGGTGCCGTTACGGGAATCGTAAGCGGGCGATGGTCAGTCTGAGCGGCCCGAGGGCGACGCTCCTTCGTGGGGCTAGTGCCCCTCCTGCAGTGCGCCCTGAACGTACACGGCGAACAGCAGGGTGAAGATGTAGGCCTGGAGGACCTGGATGAGGACCTCCAGGAAGTAGATGAAGAGTCCCAGGACGATGCCGAACACGGATCCCCCGACGCCCAGGACGCCGCCCACCTCGGTGGCGAGGAACGCCGTGAGAGCGGCCGCGACCATGATGGCCATGTGGCCGGCGAACATGGTGGCGAACACACGCAGCGCGTGGGTGACGGGGCGGATGATCAGGTTCGAGAGGAACTCGAGGGGGATCAGGATCACGTAGAGGATCTTGGGGACGTTCGGGGGCATGGTCATCTTGACCATGAACTGCCCGAGGCCGTGGCGCCTGATGCCCACCGCAACCCACACGACGTACGCAATGGCGGCCAGGATGTAGGCCGAGCCCGGGTGCGAGAACGTGGGCAGCTGCAGGACCGGGATGGACCCGAAGAGGTTGTTCACCAGCAGGAAGAAGAAGAAGGTGAACAGCAGGGGCACGAACGGGCGGAAGTCCTTCTCGCCGATGATGTCGCGGCCCAGGTGGTTGCGGACGAAGCCGTAGCCCATCTCGCCCAGGAACTGGCCCTTGGAGGGCACCATGGCCCGGCGGCGGATCACGAACATGAAGAACCCGGCGATCAGCACCACGGAGAGGAGGATCAGCAGGGTCTGCTTACCGAAGGCGAAGGAACCCACCTCGAACAACGGGGGAAGATGCATGTCTTCCGTGGAAGGGGCCACGAATTCGGCCGGAATCCTCAGGGCGGGGTTCAATACGGGTCCTTTCTGCGGTATCCAGACCGGTCACACTGGGCGGTGGCCCAGATCAGACGACATCCTTGTCTCCGACGGGGTCTGCGGGGGTGTGGCTGCGGTTCAGTGCGTCCCTCATGTGCAGGTAGCCGAGGTACACCCCGGCGGACGCTCCGAACACAGCTCCCGCGATCACTATCCACCGTGTTCCCAGCAGGTGATCCAGGAGCCAGCCTATCAAACTCCAAAACGCCGCACCGACCACGACATACAGCAGCACGGCGAGTCCTCCGGCCAGTCCTCCCCGTTCCACGAGCTCCCCGGCGGTGTGGAGGGTGTCCTGGCGGGCGGCGTCGCGGTACTTCTCCCCCAGACGCCTCGGGCCGCGTGCGGCTCCGCGGTCGGCGGGGTCCTGGGACGGGGTCATGCGCTCTCCTCCGGGCGGGGGTGGGGCGGCTGCTCCTGGTCACGCACACCCGAGAGCTCGGCATGTCCTGGCGGTGCGGGACGCAGGCGGGCCTGCCGGTTCGAGACCCGCCGGGCGAGGACCGCGGACACCGCGGTGGCGGCCACCAGCGCCACGAGGGCGCCGGTGACGAAGGCTCCCGGCACGAGCCAGTCCGGCGGGCCGGGCACCAGCAGGAGCCATCCCAGCGCCAGCACCTTGAGAAGGTACAGCGCCGCGAGCGCCGGCGCCGTGGCCGCGGGCGCGCCGCGGAACATCTGGGCGGAGACGAGCGCGGTGGCCGCGGAGCTGAGCGCCACGAGGCCCACACCGAACAGGGCCGAGCGGACGGGATCTCCGCACTCCACGAGGTAGGCCACCCCCGTCATGGCCGCGCCCGCGAGCAGCGCGGCAGCGGCCGTGGAGCGCACTCCCCTGCCGTATCCCCCGGCCGGTCCCGTGTCCGCCCCGGGGGCGGGCGCGGCGTCAACCGCCCCCGGGGCCGACGCCGCGTGGGGAAGCCCGTGGGCGGCGTCGTCGTCCGGCGGCACGACCGCGTTCCCCGGGAGGGGCCCGGCAACCGGGCGGGCCGCGTGGTCCCCCCGTCTCACGAGGCCGTGCCCCGGGAGCGGCCGGTGAGCCGTGCGAGCAGCACGGGCAGGATCAGGTACACCACGACCACGAGCACCACGGCGAGGCCCGCGAGGGCGGAGCCGGTGCCGTTGGCGCGCAGTCCGTAGAGCGAGATCACACTGACGAGGACCGTGGCGGCGGTGACCAGCAGTGCGGACTGCACGTGGGACAGGCCCACGTCCGTGAGGCGCTGGTAGGCGTGCTGGCGGTGCGGCTTGTACCAGACCTCGCCGCGGCGGATGCGCAGCACCAGGGTCACGGCGGTGTCCGCGAGGTAGATGAGCAGCGGGGGCAGCAGGTACTCCACGTACACGCCCGAGAGGAAGGCGCCGATCGCGGTGGCGGCGATCGACCCGCCCAGGACGTAGGAGCCGACGTCGCCCAGGAAGACCGTGCCGTGGCCCAGGTTCCACGGCAGGAACCCGAGGAACGCACCGGCGAGCGCGAGACCGGCGCACACGAGCCAGGGCATGTCGTTCACGCCACCGGCCCACGCGTAGAGCAGGCCCACGGCTCCCCCGTGGAGACCCGAGATGCCGTTGATGCCGTCCATGAAGTTGGTGATGTTGATGTACGCGACCGTGGCGGCGACCCCCACGGGCCACCACCACGCGGGGATTCCCAGTGCGACGACCAGTGCCGCGGTGCCGAGTGCCCCGATGAGCGCCTGCACCGCGAGCCGCACGCCGATCGAGATACCGCGGTAGTCCTCGGCCCACCCCAGGCCGGCACTGCCCGCCATCATGGCGAGCACCACGAGCGCGATCGAGCGGTCCACGGGGATCAGGCCCAGCAGCAGGGCCGCGGCATAGGTCGCCAGCAGGGACAGCGCGACCGCGAGACCCATGCCGCGCAGCACGGGACGGGAGTGGGAGGAGCGCTCCGTGGGGATGTCCACGACTCCCCACCGCGTGAGCCACGGCCGGACCGCGAACGGGAGAACGGCCGAGAGGACGAACGCGAGCAACAGGGTCCAGGGGGCCAGGTGCAGCAGCGTGGACAGCGCCTCGCCGTCCGTCCGGCTCGCGGGGCCGTGGACGAGTGCGGGGCCGGAGACCACCGCCGAGGACAGTGCCTGCACCGCGCTCACGAGTCCCTCCCCGGGGTGGTCGGCACGGAGCCGTTCGAGTCCCGGGCGCCGGTGCCCGGTGCGTCCGAGCCCTGGGCGCACGAAGCCTGGACACCCGTGGTCGGGGCACCCGTGGTCCGTGCGCCCGTGGTCGTGCTGCCGCTGTGCTGGGTGCGATGGGAGGAGGCGCTTCCGCACTCCGCTGCGCGGGGGGTGGAGAAGTCCGTGATCTTCGGCTGGGTGCTCGCCGCCACCGTGGGGATGGAGCCGGTGAACAGCATTCCGCCGCGGACCTTCCACACGTGCCGGTCCAGGTTCGCGGGGTCCAGCCGTTCCGCCCTGGCGTGGGAGATCTTCGGGTGGAACGGCCGCTCGTCGGTCTCTCCCGCGCCGATGAGGTCCTCGTGCAGCTTCTCGCCGTGGCGCAGCCCCGTGATCTCGATGCGGATATCCTCCCGCCCGGACATCGAGCGCAGCCGCTGGGCGATGTCCATGATCCGAACGGGCTGGCCCATGTCCAGGATGAGCACCTCTCCCCCGCGGGCGATGGCCCCGGCCTGGATCACGAGCTGGCACGCCTCCGGGATGGTCATGAAGTACCGGGTGGCCTCCGGGTGCGTGACCGTGATGGGCCCGCCCTGCCGGATCTGCTCCGCGAACAGCGGGAGCATGGACCCGCGCGAGCCGAACACGTTGCCGAAGCGCACCGACGCGTAGCGCTTACCCGTGCGGTCCCCCGTCCATGCGGTGAGCTTCTCCGCCACGCGCTTGGAGTGGCCCAGCGCGGTGGTGGGGTTCGCGGCCTTGTCCGTGGAGATGTTCACGAAGACGTCCACGTCCACTGCGGCGGCGGCGCTGAGGACGTTGAGCGAGCCCATCACATTGGTCTTCCACGCCTCGTCCGGGTACTGCTCCAGCAGGGACACGTGCTTCAGCGCGGCGGCGTGGAACACCACCTGCGGGCGGCGCTGCTCGAACACCGTGGTGACGGACTCCGCGTCCCGGATGTCGCACAGCACGGTGTCGTTGCCGTCCAGCAAGCCGCGGCCCGTGATGGAGATCTGGGTGGTCTGCAGCCCGGTCTCGTCCCGGTCCACCATGATCAGCTCGGCGGGCTCGAAGCCCACGAGCTGGCGGCACAGCTCCGAGCCGATGGAGCCGCCGGCGCCGGTGACCAGCACCCGCTTGCCCGTGACGTACCCGGCGATCGCCTCCACGTGGATGTCCACGGGACGCCGGCCGATGAGGTCCTCCATGGAGATGTCCCGCAGGTCCATGCTCTGGTGGGCGCCGGTCAGCATCTCGCTGAGCGGCGGCACCGTCATCACACGGGTCCCCGTGCCCTCCACGGCGTCAGAGACGCGGCGCATCGTGCGGGGGTCCGGGTCAGAGATGGCGACGATGAGCACCCCGGCACGCGTGTGCTCCAGGACGGAGGCGGCGTCGTGCAGGGTGCCCATCACCTGGACGGAGGAGATCCGCAGGTGCTTCTTCGCGGGGTCGTCGTCCAGCAGGGCCACCGGGAGGAACCCGGAGGCCGGGTCCTGCATCATGCGGTGCACCAGGAACGTGCCCAGCGCCCCCGTGCCGAAGACCACCACGTGCTGCGCCTGGTCACCGGGCTTGGCCGTGGACTCCTGATACATGCGCTTGAGGTAGCGGAACGCCGCCATGAGCAGGCACGCGAACGGGAACGCGATGAACCCCAGCGAGCGCGGTATCCGCAGGGAGACGCCGAGGACGAGCAGCACGCCCTCGAGCAGCAGGGTGACGATGACCGTGACGACCACCAGCAGCTTGGCCTCGTCGAAGCTGCCGAACGAGTAGCGCCCCTTGTAGAGGGCGAACGAGAAGCCCACGAGCAGCTGCAGCACCACCGCCACGAGGCACGCGAGCACCACCCCGCCCACCGAGACGAGCTCGATGTGCAGCTCGAAGCGCAGCAGCACGGCCACCCACAGCGCCACGATCCAGGCGACGGAGTCCAGGATCATCTGGATCCACAGCCACGCGACCGGCTTGTCCGCTCGGGGGGTGGGGGTGACGGGGTTGACC
>NZ_PHOA01000059.1 GCF_003687455.1 Kocuria tytonicola
CAGGGTGAGGTCTGGGGTGGGCATGGGTCCAGGGTAGGGCGAGCCTCAAGGATCCACATCCAACCAGCTCCAGGTCAGCAGCAAGTTACCTTCAACATACTTATGCTCGACCAACTAATTCAATTACAGGACCATTTGCAATAAACTGCCAGAGAGCTGCGCACGGGAGACAGAAATGTTAATAACACACCTGTACCCCTATGATGTGTGACAAACACATGTTTATTGTATTATCGGCAGGATTTAGAGTCTGCATGCCTACCGCCATTCGTCAACTTTCATAGTTTTCTATTTTTGTCATTAGATATTGCACCGAATCGTAGACAACAGCCCCCACAGACATCTTTTTGACAAACTCCCAGCAACTCACCCTCTTTGAATTCCTTGGATCGGGAATATCGGCGCCCTCCGGATTGGGCGCTTCCCCACCTTCACCACCACTACCGCCCTCGGGATCGCGGCCCACAGTAGACGAACTACCACTGATCGTCGAGTGCCCATCCCTCAAGGTATTGATCAGATCATCCCGCACGCTCGACCGGGCAAGGTAATTAAGACCGCCAAGGATCACCAAAATCGCGCATACTACCGACATAGCGACCCCCATCAGGGTGTTATTTTCAGAAATAAATATAACTCCGAGTAAATACGATACCAGTGTCATACTAATGCATAGCACGCCCACCATATAGTCTGCCTTGACGAAGTTCTTTGCAACTTCTTTAGCTACCATCTCCCGTGAGAGGCGGGCGTACGCAGTGGCCACCCCGCCCTCCGGGTTCAATTCGAGCTCCTGAAGTAACCTCACGGTTTTTGTCCAACCATCTATTTGCTCATGCGTGGCATTTCGCTCCCCCTTTGTGAGGATCCTTTCCAAGAGGGATCCCAGAAGTGTCGACCCAAGCACGGCTGGAATAATTACGGCCCAAAAATCTGTCATCGAGTTTCCTGTTTAAATACATTTGATAGCTGATTGATTCTAAATTCAGGTGGATTTCATCTCATAGGCGATTGTTCCGCCCGCTCCGCAAATGCGTCGCTCGCCGCGAGCACCTCGTCACTGCGCCAGAACGGCCCGAGCTTGTGCTCGGCCTTGGACTTCACAATCCCGGCGTCGGTGAGGGCGCGCAACGGCGGATACACGTTCGGCTGCTGGACGCCCAGCTCCGCGGCAGCGGTGGCGCTGTCCAGCACGGGGCGGCGGGCCAGGACGTCCAAGAGCTTCCCGGCGTTGGAGTTCTTCCGGACGGTGAGCCGGGCGTCCCACTCGCTGCGGATGCGGTCGATGTCCGCCACAAGTTGCCGTGCATTGGCGACCGCCCGGAAGGAGGGGGCAGAGAACTGCTGCACGATGGGCTCCACGTCCCCGGCCCGGTAGGCGTCCAGCGCTGCGTGATATCTGTTCACGTCCGCGAGCAGCCCCGCCGAGACGGGCACTGCGACGTTGCGGGTGACACCCCAGCGCCTCAACATCGCCTGCGCCAGAGCGCGACCCGTGCGCCCGTTGCCGTCGGTGAACGGGTGGATGGTCTCGCACTGGGCGTGCGCCACCGCCACCGTGACCAGTGGACTGGCGGCGCTCCCATTCATGCACTGCACGAGGTCCGTCACCAGCTCGGGGACGCGTTCGTGCACGGGAGCCACATACGCCGCACCCACCGGGGAGTCGGACCGGGTACCGATCCACACGGGCTGGTCCCGCCACTGGCCAGGGGTGTGCCGGGGCTGTCCCGCCATCAGCACTCGATGCATGTCCAGGATGGCCTCGGCGGAGAGGGTGTCCGCGAGTGCCAGCGCGGACTGCATGGCCCGGGTGTTGGCCGCGATTTCCTCCGCGTTCCGGCTGCGGCGCACGCCGAGCTCCGCACTGAAGATGGCCCTCGCGGACGCCGTGAGGTTCTCGATCTGAGAGGATGACGCCGCTTCTGAGCGGAGCAGCACCGGAGCGCACGACGCCACACGCTCCCCCAGCTCTGCGTCGAACCGCGCGAGTTCGTGGGACGCTTCCTCCGTGTCCAGTCGCGTGTCCTCGCTCAAATCCGGGACGAGCCCTTTAATGAACGGAACCACCGCAGCCCGATAGGTTTCAGCGCGCCCGCCCCGCGTGACGCCCACGCACCACGAGGCCTGAGCACTGGACACCCACGCCAGCTCCTCGAGCCCCATGGCCGGCCAGCTGTGCTTGCTCAGAAGATCGCCTCCCACAATTATGAGTAACTGAATTTCTCATAAAGTTGCGCTCCGGAGTTACGACTTCCGCTCGCGCACGACGTCACCGGAGGGCTCCAACCACCGGATCCCGACGCCGCTAGCGCCCCTCCCGCAGCGACGGCGAGCTCATTCACGGACGAACTTCTGCCCATCGCATTTCAGGTACACCTTTGCGGCGCCCTGGAGGAGGAACGCGCCTGGATGCCACCACACCATCCAGACGGATTCAGCAAACCCTCAAAGGGCCCAGAAACATCTCCGCCGTTGGCAAAAAACCGGAATGGCGGTCGCCAAGAAGTGCCACATGCATGAAATGCTCATGGGAGTCAATGCGGTCACCGCGATAGAAGCCCGCTCATACCGGCCCAGAAAAACCCGGCGACCCAGAAGAGCACAGGTCAGCTCCGAAGACCAAGAGAATGGCGAGAGCACCCTTGGCACCCATGCTGAACGGCGTGCCAGAGTACGGCAACCAAATCTGGTTGCTGGAGGAACTGAAGCTGCAGTTTGCGGCCCGATGTTGTCAAGCCACGCTGCCAACGGTACACATGCAAGCCTCAGCTGACTGCTCACCGAGCGAAGACCGCGGACAACCGCGCACCGAGGAAGGCCACGGCTCCTCCACCCACAGGCAGAGACCTACAGCAGGGAGTCTGGCGTTCCCCAAGGTGATGCGTCGGCGGCAGGGATGTGTTTTGACAGGTACCTCTGCAGTGCAGGATCACAGGCATAAACATAGGTTCCCTGGATGCCCCGCGTCAGAAGAACGTGGTAGGCGTTGAGGACATACTGCAGGATGTCCTCGTCGCTGTAGTAGATCCCCAGGGCTGGGTTGTTCTCCCGCCCCTTTTTGTCGAAGTAGGAATCGCGCTCGAAGCAGATCTTCTGCGAAGTCTCGTCGAACCTGATGTCGGGCCCTATGACCACGCCGGCCCAGTTCAGGTCATACCCCTGGACCGTGTGGATGGAGCCCATTTCATGGCTGGAGTTGGCGCTGCTGATCCAGTCCACCAGGGTGCCGTTCCACCGGAGTTTCACGCCGTCGATCTCGATGTCGTACTGGGTCTTGTCCTTGCGGCTCTTCCACTCCCACGCGTATCCCGCGACCACTCTGCACAGTCCGACCCGCTCATCAAGCTCGAGGATCTTCTCCCGCATGGCAGAAAAATCTGAATAGAGCCTCAGGTCGTAGTCGCGGAAGGTTTGCGGCTCAGCAGGCGGGTGGTTGCTGAAGACGGACTTGATGTACCCGAGGTAGTCCTCGTCCTCCCTGATCCGCATCTGGGTCTGCAAACGATAGAACCTGTGGTGCAGCTGCGCGTTCTGGATCACCGAGCGCGTGTTCTGCGCTGGGAGGTCCGCCGGACGAACGCTCTGGGTCTGGTCCAGGAGCAGGATGCTGTGCCGACTCTTGACCCGGATCCAGTCCAGCTGCGTCCAGGATGTGGAGTCCTCTCCGAAAAGTGCGGTGTTGATGTCTGCGAACTTCTTGTTGAGGGGTCCAGAGGCCTGGTTCGCCCGCTGGTTGAGGCGGTGTGCCTCGTCGACCACGAGTAGATCGAAGTCGTCCTGCGACTCGCCGACCTGGAAGGGAGTCATGACCTGGATCCCCTCCATCCCGGGGACCTTCTTGAAGACCCGTGTGATTGTCGTGCGCAGGGACTGCTGCGGAACGACCAGGCCCAGACGCATTCCCTGGAGCATCTCCGCATATCCCTGCGTGTAGTAGTCCGAGAAGATGGTGTCGTTATCCATCGTCTCATCGGGGTCGCTGTCCCGGATGTCGCAGAGGAGCTTGAGGAGATAGATCGCGACAATGGTCTTTCCCGTGCCTGCGCTCCCCTGGATCACGATCGGAGTGGAGACATCGCGTTCCGGACCCGTTTCACGACTCTCCAGCGCAGGGGAAAGTTGTCCAAGAGTCCCGCTTCCCTGCTCCTCCACGGACAGGTCCTGGAAGAGACCTTCGAGAATGTCCTCCACGGCGATGGCCTGGTCGTGGGTGAGCGACTTGAAGGGCGAGTACTTGAATAGCTCCGTGTTCTCGATCTGAGGGACCGTGCGCTGAAACAGGTGCTCGGATTCACGAAGCGTGTCGAACACACTGCGGAACGTCTCCCGGTACTCGGCACGGCGGTAGTAGTTCGAATTCGTGACGCCGTCGTTCCTGTTGCGGATCCGGTAGTGACCATCCCCGGAGAACCATCGGATCAGGTGGGATTCCAGGTCAAGACAGACCGACTTGTTGTAGGTCTCCTCCAGGATGACTCGCACGACTTCGAAGTTCGCCTTGCTCGGGGACGCAAGGTGCTGCTTCATCCTGAGCGAAGCGTTGAGGGACTCACCCACATAGACATCGCGCTGGTTGTTGAGGACATAGACCACGGGCCAGTTCTGAAGCATGACCTGGGTCTTCTCGCGCTCAGCCACATCCTGTTCGCGGAAATCGAACCGCTCAACGCTAAAGCTCATCGTATTTCCTCCTCGAACCGCGGGCTTTCTCCACAGGGTACTTGTCAGCCGTGATCCTCAATTTCTCGACCACGAGGTCACACGGATCTTCACCGAGACGATCCGCCAGAAGCAGACAGTACGTGAGGACGTCCGCGAGCTCGAGGCGTGCTTCCGCGCGATTCTCCACTCCCCACTGGAAGCACTCGAGCAACTCTCCCGCCTCGATGGAAATGCTCATGGCGAGATTGTCCGGCGAGTGGAACTGCGCCCATTCCCGTTCCTCAACGAAACGTCGCAACTGTCCACGAACCTCATTCAACTCCATGGGGTGAACCCTATAGTTGGCCCAGCAATCCGTCTCGCAACCGTAGCGAAACCCAGGCCCCTTGGACAAGTGGCCTCGCCGCGTGACGTCCTCACTCGGGCAGCGGCATCCCTTCTTGTGGCGGGGGAACTTGGTGCGCACCTTCCCGTCGCGCTCCGCACAGGGCTTGCTGCGCTCCTTGCGGCCGTGGGCTCAGCGGACAGGCGTATCGGAAACTCCTCGAGGCTTCAGAGTCATTCCCTCGGGGCAGAGCGGTAGAGCTCGACGGCACCCGCACCCTGGAAACATGGCTCACAGTGGATTCTGGTTCTTCCGGATGTCTCCCGCGCAGCGCAAACAGTGCGTCCGCGATGTCGTGGCGTCCTGCCGCCACCTGATCCGCCCGTCCCGGTGGCGCGGCGGGCCGGTGGCGGAACTCCGATCCTGACGGGCCACGGCCTATGCCCTGGAACGCGGGGAGCACCTGGACACGGTTGAGTGGCTCGGGGACGAAGAACTCGTCCCCCGGCCGTTGCCCAAGCCCTGAGGAGGAGCATGAATGCACAGATTCTGAAGTTCCTGCCCGGCGTCGGCTCCCTGCTGTGCCTGGTGACCGCACTGCTCATGCATTTCGTGTGGCACGAGAGCACCTGGGCTCTCATGGTCGGGCTGCTGGCGCTCCTGCTCAGCCAGATTCCCGCTCCCGGCACGGCGGCCCGCAAGCGTGCGGCCCAGGAGGCCGCGCGCACCCGGGAGGCCCGCACAATCCGGGCCCAGCGGCGTCGTCTGCTGGCGGACGTGCAGGCGCACCAGCGCAACGTGGCCCGTGGGAAGGGCCCGGCGGCGTCGCCCTGAGACCTGGGCGCACGGCGGACGGCAGCACCTGCGAAACCCGTCATTGCCCACCCCGACCACCACTGATACCCATAGGGCATAAAACTCACCAGTAAGTGTCGTTCATCACGCCCTCCCCGGTATGAATGTATCCACCGGTCGTCCTGTTGACCCGCCGAGCCCCGGCGCCGCCCCACGCGGTGGCCGGAGGGCGCGGCCGGGGCGGGAAACCGGCCCGATCTTTCGGACCCGTTCAGTGGAGGCCCCATGCCCCGTACACTCAACCGCCGCGCCCTCCTGGCCGCAGCGGCGTCGTTACCCGTGCTGACCGGCGTGGCCGGGTGCTCGGGCGGCTCGACGGCCGCCGGGGGCACCCAGCAGCTCGTGTGGTCCACGTTCGGGGTGGGCACGGGCACGTACAACGACCTCGCCGCGGTGGCCAACACCCTGACCCAGGAGACGGGCCGGCAGATCCGGCTGATGACCTCGGACACCGGGATCGGGCGGCTCGCCCCGCTGATCAACGGCACGGCGCAGTACGCGCGCACCGGGGACGAGTACTACTACGCGTTCGAGGGCAATGACGAGTACTGCTCCGAGCAGTGGGGCCCGCAGGCCGTGCGCCTGGTGTGGACACCTCCGGGCAACTACGGCGTGCTGGTGCGCAAGGACAGCGGCATCGAGACCGTGGCGGACCTGAAGGGCAAGAAGTTTCCCAAGCTGATCGCCAGCACCTCCATCAACCGCAAGCTGGAGGCCATCCTGAACTTCGGGGGCCTCACCGGCAAGGACGTCCAGCAGGTGGCGGTCACGTACAGCGGGCAGATCGAGGCGCTGAAGACCGGACAGATCGACGCCCTCTACCAGAACGTGGTGGGCGCGAACGTGTCCGAGCTGGCCTCCCAGTACCCCATCCGCTGGCTGAACCTGGGCGGGGGCAAGCCCTCCCAGTACGCCACGTGGAAGGAGCTCGCGCCCATGGTCAAACCCGGCGAGTTCAGCAAGGGCGCAGGCCTGGCCAAGGGCGAGACGGCCGTGAACATGCAGTACACCATCCCCATTGCGGCCCGCGCGGACCGGCCCAAGGACGAGGTCGCCGCACTGGTCGCGGACCTGGACCGGTACTACCCCGACTACAAGGGCACCACCCCGGACGCCCACCGCTTCGGCACGGACCAGATCCAGCTCACGCCCCTGGTGGTCCCGTTCCACGAGGCCATGGTGGAGTTCCTCACCCGCAAGGGCCGCTGGTCCGCGGACCTGCAGACCCGCCAGGACGCCCTCCTGGAGCGCGAGCGGCTCATGCGCGAGGCCTGGCCCGAGTTCTGGAAGGGCCAGAAGGACCGTGAGGACCCCAAGGCCGCACGCAAGGAGTGGGTGGACTGGAAGAAGGCCCACCTCCCGCAGCTGCCCGACACCCCCGGCACCCTGCCCGGCACCTCGTCCACCCCCGCACCCTCCGGAGGCCACGCATGAGCACCCCGTACCAGCCGGCCGACGCCGCCGGGCCCACCGACACCGCGGCACCCGCTGGCACCGTGGGGCCTGCCACTGCCCCAGGACCGGCCATCGACCCCCGCACCGGCGCCCTGATCACCGCCACGCACCCCCACGGCGCGGGCGCCGGCAGCTCCGCGGCCGCAGCCCTCTCCGGGGACGACGACGCCGCCCGGCCCACCATGCCCTCGGACGTCTCGCTCCACGACGCGAGCCCCCGCCTCACCCCGTTCTGGCGCACCACGCTGATCGTGCTCACGGTAGTGGGGATCCTGCTGACCATGAACCAGGTGTTCTTCTGGAACGTGGGCGGGGTGACAGTTCCCACCAACTCGTTCCTGTACTTGCTGATCGCGGTGTTCGTGCCGATCGTGTTCATCGTGACCCCCGTGCGCAAGCACCTCCCCGCCGAGGAGGCGGCCCCGGTCCGCAGGGGCGTGCCGTGGTACGACGTGGTGCTGATCCTGGCCGTCATCGGCACGAGCGTGTACTTCGCCGTGCACGGCATCGAGATCCAGGAGTACGGCTGGCAGTTCATGGCCCCCACCCTGGCCACCGTGCTCAGCTTCGTGTTCTGGGCCCTGATCCTGGAGACCCTGCGCCGGGCCGCCGGACCGGTGGTGCTCGTGATCGCGTTCATCTTCTCGGTGTACCCGCTCTTCGCCGGTGTCATCCCGCTGTCCTTCCTGCAGGGCATCTCCTACGACCTCCCCACCCTCGCCACCGTGCACACCATGGGCGTGGACAGCGTCCTGGGCCTGCCCCTGCAGACGGCCGGGACCATCCTGGTGGGCTTCCTGCTCTTCGGCGTGGTGCTGCAGCACACCGGCGGCGCGGACTTCTTCCACGAGCTGTCCATGGCCGTGTTCGGCCGCTACCGCGGCGGCTCCGCCAAGGTGGCCGTGGCCAGCTCCGCGGCCATGGGCATGGTGAGCGGCTCGGCGGTGTCCAACGTGCTGACCACCGGGCCCATGACCATCCCCGCGATGAAGCGCTCCGGGTTCAGCGCCCGGGTGGCCGGCGCCGTGGAGGCCACGGCATCCTCCGGCGGCTCCATCACCCCACCCATCATGGGCACCGCGGCGTTCCTCATGGTGTCCTTCGTGGGCGTCCCGTACACCACCATCCTGGTGGCCGCCACGATCCCCGCGATCCTCTACTACCTGGGCATCTTCCTGCAGATCGACGGCTACGCCGCCCAGCGCGGCCTGCGGGGCACGCCCCGGAACCTGCTCCCCCGCGCACGGCACGCCCTGGTGCAGGGCTGGCCCTACCTCGGGGCGCTGGCCGTGCTCACGGTGCTGCTGTTCACCACGGACTCCGAGGCCCAGGTGCCGTACTGGGTGGTGGCCATCCTGCTGCTCATCGCCCTGGTCAAGCCCAGCGTGGCGTTCGGCCCCCGGCAGTGGGTGGACATGGGCGTGGACGTGGGCAAGACCCTCGCGCAGATCGTGGGCATCATCGCGGGAGTGGGCCTGATCCTGGGCGGTCTCACCGCCACGGGCGTGGCGCTGTCCCTGTCCCGGGACCTCGTGGCCCTGGTGGGCGACAACGTGGTGCTCATCCTGATTGCCGGGGCCGTGGTGTGCTTCGTGCTCGGCATGGGCCTGACCATCTCCGCCGCGTACGTGTTCCTGGCCATCGTGATGGTCCCGGCCGTCACGGCCCTGGGGGTGGACCCGATCGCGGCCCACCTGTTCGTCATCTACTGGGCCTCGGTCTCCTACATCACCCCGCCCGTGGGGCTCGCGGCGTTCGCCGCCGCGGGCATCTCCAAGGCCACGCCGATGGCCACGTGCTTCTCCGCCATGAAGCTGGGCGCCGTGAAGTACGTGGTCCCGTTCGGCTTCGCCCTCAACCCGGCTCTCGTGGCGCAGGGCGAGCCCCTGCACATCGTGCTGGCCTTCCTCTCCAGCCTGGTGGCGGTCTACGCGATCGCCGCCGCCATGGGCGGGTGGCTCACGTTCGTGGAGCGCCAGCTGCCCGTCCACCTGCGGGTGGTCCTGGCGGTGGGCGGGTTCATGATGTTCCTGCCGGGGGCGGTCGTCACGCTCGTGGGCCTGGCCCTGGTGGTCGCGGCCGCCGTGGTGGCCCGCGCCGGGAAGCCCCGCGACGTCGTCGACCCCGAGACCGGGGAGATCACCCGCGTGGCCCGGCAGGTCTGACGCCCCGCCTGCGGGAGCCCGAGCATTGCCCGCGCCGAGGGAGATTCATGCCGGATGCGCATGAATCCCCCGCGGATGCGGTCCGCGTCACCTCCACCCGGTATGAAAGAGGATGAGGACACAGGCGGGCCGCGAGGCACCGCACCACACCGCGAAGGAGAACGCACCATGAACACGGAGCACAGCGACGTCCTGACCGTGGAGGTCACGGACGGGATCGCCCTGGTCACCGTCAACCGCCCGGAGGTCCGCAACGCGATCAACGCCACGGTCCTGCAGGCCCTCACCGGCACGCTCGCGGAGCTGGCCGAGGACGACGACGTCCAGGTGCTGGTCTTCACGGGCGCCGGGGACAAGGCGTTCGTGGCGGGTGCGGACATCAACGAGCTCGCCGTGCGCACCCCCAAGGACGGGCTGAAGGCCACCATGCAGGGCGTGTACGAGAAGGTGGAGCAGTTCCCCAAGCCCACGATCGCCGCGGTGAACGGCTACGCGTTCGGCGGCGGGCACGAGCTGGCCCTGGCGTGCGACATCCGCATCGCCGCCACCAACGCGCAGTTCGCACTGCCGGAGACCGGGCTCGGCATCATGCCCGCGGCCGGCGGCACGCAGCGCCTCGCCAAGCTCGTGGGCCTGGGCCGGGCCACCGAGATCGTGCTCACCGGGCGTCGTGTCACGGCCCAGGACGCCCTGGCCATGGGGCTCGTGACCCAGGTGGTGGAGCAGGACCAGCTCCTGGACACCGCCCGCGAGACGGCGCAGGCCATCATGGCCAAGGGCCCGCTGGCCATCCAGCTGGCCAAGACCGTGATCCGCCACGGATTCGACGTGGACCACCAGACCGGGATCCTGCTGGAGCGCCTGGCCCAGTCCGTGCTGTACAGCAGCGCGGAGAAGGCCGAGGGAACGACCGCGTTCCTGGAGAAGCGGACCCCGGATTTCCGCACCGCAGCACAGAAGGACGTGAACAAGTGAGCGAGAATCCCCTGGAGAGCATCAAGCACATCACCGTGATCGGCGCGGGGGCCATGGGCTCCCAGATCGCCATGGTGTGCGCCCTGGCCGGCTACACCACCGACGTGGTGGACATCAAGCAGGAGGCCGTGGACCGCGCCTGCGAGCAGCTGCACTCCCGCATGGACCGGGACGTGAGCAAGGGCCGGCGCACGCAGGAGGACGTGGACGCCGCCTTCGAGCGCCTCACGTTCTCCACGGACCGGGACGCGTGCGCCGCGCAGGCGGACTTCGTGATCGAGGCCGCGGTGGAGGATTTGACGATCAAGCGCCAGGTCTTCGCGGAGCTGGACAAGGTCTGCCCCGAGCACACCATCCTGGCCACGAACTCCTCCAACATCGTCTCCTCGCGGGTGGCGGACGCCACCAACCGCCCGGACAAGGTGTGCAACGTGCACTTCTTCAACCCCGCCCTGGTGATGAAGTGCGTGGAGGTGGTCCCGCACGAGGGCACCTCCCGCGAGACCATGGAGACCGCCATGGAGCTCGCCCGCTCCATCGGCAAGGCACCCGTGCAGCTCAAGAAGGAGGTTCCCGGCTTCGTGGCCAACCGCCTGCTGGGCGCCCTGCGCACCGAGGCGCTGAAGCTCTACGAGGACGGCGTGGCGGACTACGAGGACATCGACGTGGCGGCCAAGACCGCCCTGAACCACCCCATGGGCCCGTTCGAGCTCATGGACATGGTGGGCATCGACGTGGTCTACCTGATCCGCCTCGCCGAGTACGAGCAGACCGGTGACCCCGCCTCCCTGCCCGCGGAGTCCATCAAGGAGAAGTACGAGGCCGGGGACTACGGCCGCAAGTCCGGCAAGGGCTGGTACGACTACGAGTAGTAGACCGCGGTCTCACGCCCCGGGGATCCCCGCCGCACCCGTGCGGCGGGGGTCCCCGTACAGGTTGCGGGCGAGGTTCACCACGCCGCGCAGCGCGGGATTGGGGTCCGCGGCGCGCCACACGAGCTGCACCTCCAGGGGCCGCTGGGCGCCCGCGAGGGGCCGGAACACCACGCCGTCGGAGGAGACGTTGTCCCGCACGCTGTCCAGGCTCAGGGCACAGCCGATCTGAGCGGCCACGAGCACCACGAGCGTCCACGAGTCCGGCGCCACCTGGGCCACGCGCGGCACGAAGCCCGCGGCGGTGGCCAGGGACGTGAGCCGGTTCTGCAGGGCGGCACCGGGCCCGGTGGGCAGCACCACCCAGGACTCGTCCGCGAGCTCGGCCATGTCCACGCGCGGGGCGTCGGCCAGGCGGTGGTTGCTGGGCAGCACCACCATGACCTCCTCGTGCCCCAGCACGCACGAGCGCAGCTCCGCGGGGATGAAGTCCCAGCGCCCGATTGCCACGTCCAGGGCACCGTCCAGCACCTTCTCCAGGGCCGTGTGGGAGAACTGTGAGCCGTGCAGCTCCAGGTGCACGCCCGGGCGGTGCGTGCGGATGTGGCGGGCCAGCTCTCCCACCTTGCGGTTGATGGACGCGCCCGCGAACCCCAGGCGCACCCTGCCGGCCTCCCCCGTCACGGACTTCGCCACCGCCGCCCGCGCGTTCTCCGACGCCGCCACGAGGGCCTTCGCGGGATCCACCAGTGCCGCACCGGCCGGGGTGAGGGACACCTGACGGGTGCTGCGCTCGAACAGCTCGGTGCCCAGGGACTTCTCAATGCTCTTGATGAGCCGGCTCAGGGGCGGCTGCGCGATCCGCAGGCTGGCCGCCGCGCGCCCGAAGTGCAGCTCCTCCGCCACGGCCAGGAACGCCCTTGCCTCGTGAACTTCCATGGCGGGAGACTACGTGATTGTTGCCACACACGCATCACTGGGCCACCCTTTTTGTATTGGACACGGCCCAATGGCGGTGGTTGTGTGGGGTGAAACACACCTACCAGTGGAGCGTTCATGACTCTCAGCACCACGTCCGCGGGCGAGGGGCCCCTCAGCGGCATCGTCGTCGCGGACTTCTCCCGCATCCTGGCCGGCCCGTACTGCACCATGCTCCTGGCGGACATGGGCGCCACCGTGATCAAGGTGGAGGGGCCCGGAGGGGACGACACGCGGCTGTACAAGCCGCCGAGCGTCAACGGCATCGGCACGTACTACCTCTCCGTGAACCGGAACAAGCACTCGGTGGTCCTGGACCTGAAGGACCCCGAGGACCTCGCGACCGCGTACGAGATCATCGACGCCGCGGACGTGTTCATCGAGAACTTCAAGCCCGGCGGTCTGAAGCAGTTCGGTCTGGACGCCGAGTCCGTTGCCGAGCGGTGGCCGGGGATCGTGCACGCGAGCATCACCGGTTTCGGCACGGACGGCGGTGCCCACCTGCCCGGCTACGACCTCCTGGTGCAGGGGGTCTCCGGGTTCATGTCCGTGACCGGTTTCCCGGACGGGCCGCCCCAGCGCGGCGGGGTGGCGCTGTTCGACGTGATCACGGGACTCCACGCGGCCATCGCGGTCCTGGGTGCCCTGCACGAGCGCACCACCTCCGGGCGCGGTCAGCACGTGGAGCTGGACCTGTTCTCCGCCGCGCTGTCCGGACTGGTCAACCAGACCACGGGCTACGCCGCGTGCGGCAACGACCCCCAGCGCCTGGGCAACGAGCACCCGAGCCTGTTCCCGTACGGTCCGTTCCCCACCGCGGACAAGGACCTCATCATCACGGTGGCGAACAACTCCCAGTTCACGCGCTTCACCACCGTGCTGGGCATGCCCGACCTCATCCAGGACCCCCGCTTCGACAGCGTGGAGCACCGGAACGACCACCGCGAGGAGCTGCGCCCGCTGCTGAACGAGGCGCTGCGGGGCGACACCGCCGAGGCCTGGGCCGAGAAGCTGCAGGCCGCCGGCGTGCCGTGCGCCCCGATCCTCACCATCCCCGAGGGGGTGCAGTACGCCGAGTCCCTTGGTCTGCACCCGGTGGTCCAGGTGGGCAGCGGCGAGGACACCGTCCCGCTCATCAAGAACCCCGTCACGTACAGCCGCACCCCGGTGCGCTACGACAAGGCCCCGCCCGCGCTGGACGCGGACCGCGAGGCCGTCATGGACTGGCTGCACTCCCACCGAAAGGACCCGTCATGAGCGAGCTGCTCGAGAACCCCGACTTCTTCCTGCTGGACCAGGACCTCTCGCCGGAGGACGTGGCCCTGCGGGACCGCGTGCGCGCCTACGGTCAGGAGCACATCCTCCCCGCGGTCAACGAGGCCTGGGAGGCGGGCGAGCACCCGCTGCCCGTGTTCCAGGGACTCGCGGAGCTGGGCATCGTGGGCACGTTCATCGAGGGCTACGGCTGCCCCGGGCTCTCCCGGCAGGCCGCGGGCCTGGTGGCCCGTGAGATGGGCCGGATCGACGGCTCCGTGAACACGTTCTTCGGAGTGCACTCCAACCTGTGCATGGGCAGCATCTACATGCTCGGCAACGAGGAGCAGCGGGAGCGCTTCCTGCCCGAGATGGCGAAGGTCCGCAAGACCGGCGCGTTCGCGCTCACGGAGCCGGACCACGGCTCGGACTCCGTGTCCCTGGAGACCTCCGCCCACCGGGACGGGGACCACTGGGTGCTCAACGGCCACAAGCGGTGGATCGGCAACGGTCACGCCGCGGACGTGATCGTGCTCTACGCCCGGGACGAGGCGGACGGTCAGGTCAAGTGCTTCGTGGTGGAGAAGCAGGAAGACGGCGAGTACCCGCAGGGCTACCGTCCCGAGGTCATCACGGGCAAGATCGGCAAGCGCGCCATCAACCAGGCGGACATCGTGATCGATGACCTGCGGATCCCCGCGGAGAACCGGCTGGAGAACTGCAACAGCTTCAAGGACGTCAACAAGGTGCTCAAGGCCACCCGCGGCGGTGCGTCCTGGGAGGCCGTGGGCCACGGCATGGCCGCGTTCGAGATCGCCGCGAAGTACGCCCTGGAGCGCGAGCAGTTCGGCATGCCGATCGCCAACTACCAGCTCGTGCAGGAACGCCTGGCCACCATGCTCTCGGACCTGACCTCCATGCAGCTGATGTGCACCCGCATGGCGCACCTGCAGGAGACGGACCAGCTCACGGACGCCATGGCCTCCCTGGTGAAGATGACCACGTCCCGCAAGGCCCTGGACATGTGCCGCACCGCCCGGGACATGCTGGGCGGCAACGGGCTGCTGCTGGAGAACCACATCGGCCGCCACCTCACGGACATGGAGGTGGTCTCCACGTACGAGGGCACCGACTCCGTGCAGGCACTGATCGTGGGCCGCGCCATCACCGGCGTCTCCGCGTTCACGCGCACCCGCCGCTGAGCCGGCCGGGTCCGCGGGCCCGCCGCCGGGGTGCCCAGGTCCGCGAGTCCGCAGGCCACGGCGCCGCATTGGGTGCTCGACGCCGCGGACCCCCTCCGGCGCCCGGCTCACGGTGCCCTGCTCCCGGCACCCCGAGCGCAGGGGTGCCGGGAGCTCCCACGGCGCACGTCCCCGGTCTTCCCGTGACGCACGGCTCACAGCGGCGTCATAGCGGGGCGTGACACCATGGTGGGCGGGTCCGTCGTGTCCGAGACGGGCCCGCCCAACGTCTTCCGGTGAGGTCCTCCGTCCGTGTCGTACGCCCCCTACCCCCCTGGCTCCGATCCCCGCGGTGCTGAACCGCGCCACCCCGGCGCGTACCGCGGCACCCCCCCCGCGCCGGTGC
>NZ_PHOA01000005.1 GCF_003687455.1 Kocuria tytonicola
CGCGGGAACCGTGCTGCACGCGGGGGTCACCGACGACCCGCTGGACGCCGCCCGGGCGCAGCGCGAGGTGGCCCACCCGGGCTGCGGCGCGGTGGTGGGCTTCAGCGGCGTGATCCGCGACCACGACGGCGGCCGGGGGGGCGTGACGGGCCTCGAGTACAGCGCGCACCCGAGTGCCGGGGACGCCCTGCGGGCCGTGGTCCGGGAGGTCGCCGCGCAGCACCCGGGGACCAGGGTGTGGGCGGAGCACCGGATCGGGGCGCTCGCGGTGGGGGACAGCGCGCTGGAGGTGGCCGTCGCGGCGGCGCACCGGGCCGAGGCCTTCGCGGTGTGCTCCCGGATCGTGGACCGCATCAAGGAGGGGGTGCCCATCTGGAAGCGGGAGAGCTTCCGGGACGGGCAGCACACCTGGGTGGGGCTGGAGGGCTGAGATGGCGGCACGGATCATCGTCCCCGCGCGTGTGCGCACGTTCGACGCCCACGGCGAGGTGACGGCGGGCCCGGACCGGCTCGCGGGGGAGGAGCCCCTGGAGATCCGCCTGGACGGGGAGCAGTTCACGGTGACCATGCGCACTCCGGGACAGGACTTCGCGCTCGTGACGGGTCTGCTGCTGAGCGAGGCCGTGATCACGGAGGTGTCCCACATCGTGAAGATGGACTACCGCTCGGGCGTGGACCGGGACGGGCACCGCACCTACAACGTGGTGGACGTGCGCCTCGCGCCCGGGGCGCCCGGGCCGCAGCGGGGAGCACAGCGGCAGGTCTTCACCTCGTCCTCGTGCGGGGTGTGCGGCACCCCGTCCCTGGACAGCGTGGTGAAGCCGTCCGCGTATCCCGTGGCGCCGCCGCGTCCCCTCGTGCCGGCCGCCCGGCTCGTGGCGCTGCCGGACGAGCTGCGGGAGCACCAGCGGGTCTTCGACGCCACGGGGGGTGTGCACGCGGCCGCCCTGTTCCCCGTGGGGCGGCGGGAGCCGCTCGTGGTGAGCGAGGACGTGGGGCGTCACAACGCCGTGGACAAGGTGGTTGGCTGGGCCGTGCAGCGCGGTCTGCTGCCGCTGCACGAGACGGTCCTGCAGGTCTCCGCACGAGCGTCCTTCGAGCTCGTGAGCAAGGCCGCCATGGCCGGGATCCCCGTGCTCTCGGCGGGGAGCGCGCCCTCCGCCCTGGCCGTGGCGCACGGGCGCGAGCGCGGCGTCACCGTGGTGGGCTTCAACCGGCGGGGCCGCTGCAACGTCTACACCCACCCCGGGCGCATCACCGCGGAGTGACCGGCACGGGTGCCGCAGCACGGGGGATTTGGTGGGCCGCCAAGGGCTGGGGTACGGTGGCAGCACCAAAGACCGCCGGTCATCATGCGCGCCCCCGGTGCGCGTGGTCGAAGAGGTCCTCGGCAACGAGGACCGTCCAGCGCAGGTGAACCAGCACGAATCCTTCAGTCGAACCCGCACCTGCGTGTGCGTGGATCGGCGGTGGTCGAGCCCCGGGCATCTGCGCGGGGCTTTTGTCGTTTCTCCTCACGGGGACGCGGAGCCGGCATCCACATGTAAGGAAGGAGCACCATGGCGAATCCTGAAAAGGCTGCCGCGGTTGCAGAGTTGAAGGACTTGTTCTCCAACTCGCACGCTGCCGTCCTGACGGAGTACCGCGGGCTCACCGTGGCCCAGCTCAAGACGCTGCGCCGCACGCTGGGTGAGAACGCCGAATACGCCGTGGTGAAGAACACGCTCACCGCCATTGCGGCGCGCGAATCCGGAATCGACGCGTTCGAGGGAAAGCTCCAGGGCCCCTCGGCCATCGCGTTCGTCTCCGGTGACGCCGTCGCGACCGCCAAGAGCCTGCGTGACTTCGCCAAGGACAACCCCCAGCTGATCGTCAAGGGCGGTTACCTGGACGGCGTCGCGATGGACGAGACCGAGATCAAGAAGCTCGCGGACCTCGAGTCCCGCGAGGTTCTGCTGGCCAAGGTCGCCGGTGCCGCCAAGGCGTCGATGTCCAAGGCTGCCGCGCTGTTCCAGGCCCCGCTGTCCAAGACCGTGCGCACCGCGGAAGCACTGCGCGCCAAGCTGGACGAGCAGGGCGAGAACGCCGCCTGATCCCTCCGGGGACACCCAGGTTCCGGGTGGTCGGGCACCGCGCCCGTCACGCACCCGTGTTCTTCTCACCACGCACACCTCGCCGGCGCCACCCGCACCGGCACCACGTACAAGTAAGGAGCCAACACCATGGCCAAGCTGACCACCGATGAACTGATCGAGGCCTTCAAGGAACTGTCCCTCATCGAGCTCTCCGAGTTCGTGAAGGCGTTCGAGGAGACCTTCGACGTCACCGCCGCCGCCCCCGTGGCCGTGGCCGGTGCCGCCCCCGCTGCCGGCGACGCCGGTGCCGCCGAGGAGGAGAAGACCGAGTTCGACGTCGTCCTCGAGTCCGCCGGTGACAAGAAGATCCAGGTCATCAAGGAAGTTCGCGGCCTGACCTCCCTGGGCCTCAAGGAAGCCAAGGACCTCGTGGACAGCGCCCCCAAGGCCGTCCTCGAAGGCGCCACCAAGGAAGCCGCTGACAAGGCGAAGGAAGCCCTCGAGGGCGCCGGCGCCACCGTCACCGTCAAGTGATTCCGGGCGCCCCGAGCGCCTGCCGCACTCGCGCGAGCGTCCGCTGACGCCGCACGCGCGGCTCACTGCAGAACCCCGCACCGTCCGGTGCGGGGTTCTGTGCGTCCCGGGCCCGCCGCACCGGTCCCGCTGCCGGGGGCGTTCACGGCACGGGTGTGATGTGCAAGACTGTGAGCGACCATCTGGCCGTCACAGTGCGGCGGGAGAGTGTGGCGGGTCGGCGGCCGGTAACGGTTGCGGACGGAGCCATCGCCGAAGGAGCAAACCCTCCCCGGGAATCTCTCAGGCACCCGTACCGCCGCACCAGGCCACTCTGAAGAGTCCGGCGCCCACGCGGCGCCCGGACACCGTCGGGGCAGGTCGGGGGTGCGGGCTGCTGCACCCACCGGCGAAATCTCTCAGGTTCGGAACAGAGCGGGGAGGACTCACCGGGCCCGCGTGCCCACAAGCAGCCCAGGAGACCGTCGCATGTCTTTCCTGTCACGCCACATCGGCCCCGACGCCGATGACCTCACCACCATGCTCCGCGCCGTGGGTGCCGAGAGCCTGGACCAGCTGATCGACCGTGCCGTTCCGGAGAGTATCCGACTGCGCGACACCCTCGACCTCCCCGAGCCCCTGGACGAGCCGGAGGCGCTGTCCGCGCTGCGCCGCATCGCGTCCCGCAACACCGTGATGCGCCAGATGATCGGCCAGGGCTACCACGACACCGTGACCCCTGCCGCGATCCGCCGCAACATCCTGGAGAACCCGGGCTTCTACACCTCCTACACGCCGTACCAGCCGGAGATCTCCCAGGGCCGCCTGGAGCTGCTGCTCACGTTCCAGAACGCGGTCATCGATCTCACCGGTCTGGAGGTCGCGAACGCGTCCCTGCTGGACGAGTCCTCCGCCGTGGCCGAGGCCGTGCTGATGATGCGCCGCGCCAACCGCCGCTCCAAGAGCTCCCGCGTGCTCGTGGACAGCCGGAGCCTCCCGCAGACCCTCGCGGTGCTCACGGGGCGCACCCGGGCCGCGGGGATCGAGCTCGTGCTCGCGGACCTCGGCGATCCCGACGCCGCCGCGCGAGCGGTTGCGGACGGCGAGTTCTTCGGCGTGGTCGTCGCCCAGGTCGGCGCGGACGGGGACGTCACGGATCCCACCGCCGTGATCGGCGCCGCCCACGAGGCGGGCGCGCTCGTCACCGTGAGCACGGACCTGCTCGCGCTGACCATGCTGCGCAGCCCGGGAGAGATGGGGGCGGACATCGCGGTGGGCTCGGCCCAGCGCTTCGGGGTGCCCCTTTTCTTCGGCGGACCCCACGCCGCGTTCATGGCCTCCCGCAAGGGCACGGAGCGTTCCCTGCCGGGCCGCATCGTGGGCGTCTCCACGGACTCCGCGGGCGCCCCCGCCTACCGGCTGGCCCTGCAGACGCGCGAGCAGCACATCCGCCGGGAGAAGGCCACCTCCAACATCTGCACGGCCCAGGCGCTGCTCGCCATCGTGGCCGCCGCGTACGCCGTGCACCACGGCCCGGCGGCGCTGCGCGCCCTGGCCGAGCGGCTGCACGGAATGGCCGCTGACCTCGCGGCGGGGCTGCGCGCGCGGGGCATCGAGGTGGCGCACGAGCGCTTCTTCGACACCGTGACCTTCTCCGTGCCGGGCCAGGCCGACGCCGTCGTGGCCGCCGCCGCGGACCGCGGCCTGAACCTGCGCCGCGTGGACGGGGACACCGTGGGCGTGAGCTTCGGTGAGCCCCACACGGACCGGGACGTGGCCGAGGTCCTCACGGCCGTGGGCGAGGCCTGCGGTGGCGCCGAAGCGGAGGACACCGTGGACGCCGCGGCCTTCGACCTCCCACAGGACGCGCTGCGCACGGACGAGTACATGACGCACCCCGTGTTCCACACGCACCGCTCCGAGACGTCCCTGATGCGCTGGCTGCGCGAGCTCTCCGACAAGGACCTCGCACTGGACCGGACCATGATCCCGCTGGGCTCGTGCACGATGAAGCTCAACGCGGCCGCGGAGATGGAGCCCATTTCCTGGCCCGAGTTCGCGAGCATCCACCCCCTGGCCCCCGCGGAGCAGACCCGTGGCTGGACCGAGCTGATCGAGCAGCTGCAGGACTGGCTCGCGGAGATCACCGGTTACGCCGCGGTCTCCGTCCAGCCGAACGCGGGCTCCCAGGGCGAGCTCGCCGGCCTGCTGGCCATCCGCCGCTACCAGGTGGACCGCGGCGAGGACCAGCGCAAGACCATCCTGATCCCGTCCTCCGCCCACGGCACCAACGCGGCGTCGGCCGTGCTCGCGGACCTGAAGGTCGTGGTGGTGGCCACCGCCCAGGACGGCACGATCGACCAGGGTGACCTCGCCGCCAAGATCGAGTCCGTGGGTGACGAGCTCGCGGGCATCATGGTCACCTACCCGTCCACCCACGGTGTGTACGACACCGACATCACCCAGGTCTGTGCCGCGGTGCACGACGCCGGTGGCCAGGTCTACGTGGACGGCGCCAACCTGAACGCGCTCATGGGACTGGCCCGCCCCGGCCGCTTCGGCGGGGACGTCTCCCACCTGAACCTGCACAAGACGTTCTGCATCCCCCACGGCGGCGGCGGGCCCGGTGTCGGCCCCGTGGCGGTGGCCGAGCACCTCGTGCCCTACCTCCCGGGCAACCCCGCCGCCGCGGACCTCACCGAGCGCGGTGCCGGCTTCCCCGTGGCCGAGGCCCCGCACGGCTCCGCAGGCGTGCTGCCCATCACCTGGATGTACATCGCGATGACCGGTGCGCAGGGTCTGACCGAGTCCTCGCGCACGGCCGTGCTGGGCGCTAACTACATCTCCCGGCAGCTCTCGGACGTGTTCCCCACCCTCTACACCGGGGACGGCGGGCTCGTGGCCCACGAGTGCATCCTGGACCTGCGGCCCATGACCAAGGCCTCCGGCGTCACCGCCGAGGACGTCTGCAAGCGGCTCGTGGACTTCGGCTTCCACGCGCCCACCCTGGCGTTCCCCGTGGCCGGCACGCTCATGGTGGAGCCCACAGAGTCCGAGGGGCTCGAGGAGCTGGACCGGTTCATCGAGGCCATGCGCACCATCCACGCGGAGATGCAGGAGATCGCGGACGGCGCGGTGGCCCTGGAGGACTCCGTGATCCGCCACGCCCCGCACACCGCCCAGGTGCTCACAGCGGACGAGTGGGACCGCTCCTACCCCCGCTCGCAGGCCGGCTACCCCGTGCCCACGCTGCGCCGTGTGAAGTACTGGCCCCCGGTGGGCCGCATCGACAACGCCGCGGGGGACCGGAACCTCGTGTGCGAGTGCCCACCCATCGAGGCGTTCGACGCCGCGTACACCGCAGCTGCGGGACAGGAGAAGTGATGAGCGAGCGTCAGACCGCACTGCACGGTGCCCACGAGGAGCTGGGTGCCCGGTTCACCGACTTCGGCGGCTGGTCCATGCCCGTCCGCTACGCGAGCGACACCGCGGAGCACCATGCCGTGCGCCGCGGCGCCGGGATCTTCGACCTCTCCCACATGGGGGAGGTGGAGGTCGTCGGGGCCCAGGCCGGGGCGTTCCTGGACCACGCGCTCGTGGGGGTGCTCTCCACCATTGGTGTGGGGCGCGCCAAGTACTCGGTGATCGTGGACGAGGACGGCCGCGTGCTGGACGACCTCATCACCTACCGGCTCGCCGAGGACCGCTACCTGGTGGTGCCGAACGCGGGCAACCAGGAGACCGTGGTGCGCGCCCTGCAGCAGCGTACGGAGGGCTTCGACGTCACGGTGACCGACCGGGGTGCCGAGACCTCCCTGGTCGCGGTCCAGGGTCCGCGGGCACTGGAGGTGCTCGAGGCCACCGGACTGGAGCCCTCCGAGGACGTCGCCGCTCTCAAGTACTACGCGTGCGCCACCGCACGCTGCGCGGGCGTGGAGGTGCTCGCGGCCCGCACGGGCTACACCGGCGAGGACGGCTTCGAGCTGTACTGCGCCAACGAGCACGCCACGACCCTGTGGGACGCGTTGCTCGCCACGGCCGGGGAGCTCGGCACGGAGGAGGCCCCCGTGCAGGCCGCGGGGCTCGCCGCACGCGACTCCCTGCGGCTCGAGGCCGGCATGCCGCTCTACGGCCACGAGCTCTCCACCGAGATCACCCCGGTGGAGGCCGGGCTCGGCAAGCTCGTGGAGATCGCGCTGCGCAAGAAGGACGAGGCGGGCACCCGCACGGTGGGACACGACGCGCTCGCGGCCATGCTGCGGGACGCTCCCGCGCGCACCCTGATCGGGCTGGAGGGTCTCGGGCGCAAACCGCTGCGCGCGGGCTACACCGTGCTCGCGGGTGAGCGCCCGGTGGGGGAGATCACCAGTGGCCTCCCCTCGCCCACGCTCGGCAAGCCCGTGGCCATGGCCCTGGTGACCACGTACGCCCTCGAGGAGATCGCCGCCGGGAACGTGAGTGTCCAGGACGCCCGGGGCCGCGGCGTCGAGGTCGCCCGGACGGCCATGCCCTTCTACAGGCGGGGCTGACGCGCACGGGAACGACCCCCAGGGGTGGTGCCGCGAACGGGTCTGCCGGGAGTAACCTCCCAGCAGGCCCGTTCCGTCGTGCCGAGCCCGTGCCGGTGCCCGCGTGGACGGCGCGGGTCGCCGAGAAGTCCCCGTGCGCCGTCGCGGGCGGAGGAAGAAGGAGAACACCGTGTTCGTGCGAGACGTCGCCCCCGGGATCCACATGGTCCAGAGCCACCACGTGAACTGCTACCTGCTGGAGGACGAGGACGGGCTGACCCTCGTGGACGCCGGGCTGCCGCGGGTGTGGAACGAGCTGGGGTGGGCCGTGCGAGAGCTGGGCCGGACACCGGCAGACCTGAAAGCACTCGTGCTCACCCACGCCCACTTCGACCACGTGGGCGTCGCCGCGAAGCTCGTGGCCCGGCTGGGGATCCCCGTGCACGCCCACCAGCGGGAGCGCCACCTCGCGGCGCACCCCTACAGCTACGCGCACGAGAGCCCGGCGGCCCTCTACCCGCTCAGGCACCCGCGCGCGGTCCCGGTGCTCGCCTCGATGCTCGCGGGCGGAGCCGCGGGCGTGCGTGGAGTTGCCGTGACGCACGATCTCGCCGTGGGGGAGACGGTGCCCGTGCCGGGCCGTCCCAGGGTGGTCCTCACGGCCGGGCACACGTACGGCCACTGCGCGCTGCACGTCCCGGCCGCCGACGCCGTGCTGTCGGGCGATGCGCTCGTCACCCTCGATCCGTACACGGGTCTGACCGGTCCTCGGGTGGTGGCCGGCGCTGCCACCGCGGACGCGGCCACGGCCCTCGAGTCCCTCGGCGCGATCGCGGCCACGGGGGCCCGCACGGTCCTGCCCGGTCACGGCGACCCGTGGCGCCTGGGCGCGACCCGGGCAGCGGAGCAGGCGAGGGCGAACGGGGTTGCCTGAGCGGGACCGGGTGCCGCCCGCGCCGTCGGGCGGCGTCCTCCCGGACCGGCCGGGCGGACGCGCGGCGGGCATGTTACGTCGCGGAGGGGGATTCGTCCAGCACCGGTGTGGACAACCTGCCGGATCTGGCCTAGGCTAGTGCTTTGCGTTGTCCCTTATGCATGCGTGCCTTCATATAGCGGTGGGCGCCGCAGGGGCGGTCGGCGATTCTCCTCGTGACCGGCCCCTTTTTCTCTCCCCGGGAACCTCGCGTATTCACTGCATGTCTGTGGAAGGATCACATCTTGGTCGCCTCGAGCACCGATACGAACGTCTCCGCCAACCACCCCACGAGCGATAACATTCCTCGCCGCGTCTCCTTCGCGAAGATCCACGAACCGCTGGACGTCCCCAACCTGCTGGCCCTGCAGACCGACAGCTTCGACCGCCTGGTGGGCAACGAGCGCTGGCAGGCCCGCGTGGTCGAGGCCCAGGAGACCGGGGACACGAGCGTGTCCACCACGTCCGGGCTCTCCGACATCTTCGAGGAGATCTCCCCGATCGAGGACTTCCAGGGGACCATGTCCCTCTCGTTCTCGGAGCCGGAGTTCTACGACCCCAAGTACACGATGGACGAGTGCAAGGACCGTGACGCCACCTACTCGGCGCCGCTGTACGTCAAGGCCGAGTTCATGAACAACACCACGGGCGAGATCAAGCAGCAGACCGTGTTCATGGGGGACTTCCCCCTCATGACCGACAAGGGCACGTTCGTGATCAACGGGTCCGAGCGCGTGGTGGTCTCCCAGCTCGTGCGTTCCCCGGGCGCCTACTTCGAGAAGGGCCAGGACCGCACGTCCGACAAGGACATCTACTCCGCCAAGATCATCCCCTCCCGCGGTGCGTGGTTCGAGCTCGAGATCGACAAGCGCGACCAGGTGGGCGTGCGTCTGGACCGCAAGCGCAAGCAGTCCGTGACCGTCCTGCTCAAGGCGCTCGGCTGGACCGAGGCCAAGATCCTCGAGGAGTTCGGCGAGTTCGACTCCATCCGCGCGACCCTCGAGAAGGACACCACGGAGACCCGCGAGGAGGCGCTGCTGGACATCTACCGCAAGCTGCGCCCGGGGGAGCCGCCCACGGTGGACGCCGCCCAGTCCCTGCTGGACAACATGTACTTCAACCCCAAGCGCTACGACCTCGCCAAGGTGGGCCGCTACAAGCTCAACCGCAAGCTCGGTCTGGACAAGCCGTTCACGGACCCGGACGCCTCCGTGCTGTCCCTGGACGACATCGTGGCCATGATCCGCTACCTCGTCACCCTGCACGACGGGGGCTCCACCATGCCCGGCACGCGTGACGGCGAGGCCCGCGAGATCCACGTGGACGTGGACGACATCGACCACTTCGGCAACCGTCGCATCCGCGCCGTGGGCGAGCTGATCGAGAACCAGATCCGCACGGGTCTCTCCCGCATGGAGCGCGTGGTGCGCGAGCGGATGACCACCCAGGACGTCGAGGCCATCACGCCGCAGACCCTGATCAACATCCGCCCCGTGGTGGCCGCGATCAAGGAGTTCTTCGGAACCTCCCAGCTGTCGCAGTTCATGGACCAGAACAACCCGCTCGCGGGTCTGACCCACAAGCGTCGGCTCTCCGCACTGGGCCCCGGTGGCCTCTCGCGCGACCGCGCGGGCATGGAGGTCCGCGACGTCCACCCCTCGCACTACGGCCGCATGTGCCCGATCGAGACCCCCGAGGGCTCCAACATCGGCCTGATCGGCTCGCTCGCCACCTACGCGCGCATCAACCCCTTCGGGTTCCTCGAGACGCCCTACCGCAAGGTCGTGGACGGCACCGTCACCGACGACGTCGTCTACCTCACGGCGGACGACGAGCGCGGGCTCACCATTGCGCAGGCCAACGCCCCGCTGACCGACGACGGCCACTTCGCCGAGGACGCCGTCCTGGCGCGTGCCTCCGACGGCTCCGGCGAGGCCGTGCTCGTGGCCCCCGAGGACATCGAGTTCATGGACGTCTCCCCGCGCCAGATGGTGTCGGTGGCGACCGCCCTGATCCCGTACCTCGAGCACGACGACGCCAACCGCGCGCTCATGGGTGCCAACATGCAGCGTCAGGCCGTGCCGCTGCTCACGTCCGAGGCTCCGCTCGTGGGCACCGGCATGGAGCGCTACGCCGCCCTGGACGCCGGCGACTCCGTCCTGGCCACCAAGCCGGGCGTGGTCGAGGAGGTCTCCGCAGACCTCGTCACGGTGCTCAACGACGACGGCACCACGAAGCTCTACCTGATCAACAAGTTCGTGCGCTCCAACCCGGGCAACACGTACAACCAGCGCGTGATCGTCTCCGAGGGTCAGCGCGTGGAGCCCCGCACCGTGATCGCCGACGGCCCTTCCACGGACCACGGCGAGCTCGCGCTGGGCAAGAACCTGCTGATCGCGTACATGTCCTGGGAGGGCCTCAACTACGAGGACGCCATCATCCTGTCCCAGCGCATGGTCTCCGAGGACGTCCTGACGTCCATCCACATCGAGGAGCACGAGATCGACGCCCGCGACACCAAACTCGGTGCCGAGGAGATCACCCGTGACATCCCGAACGTGTCGGAGGAGGTGCTCTCGGCGCTGGACGAGCGCGGCATCATCCACATCGGTGCCGAGGTGCAGGCCGGGGATATCCTGGTGGGCAAGGTCACGCCCAAGGGCGAGACCGAGCTGACCCCCGAGGAGCGTCTGCTGCGCGCCATCTTCGGCGAGAAGTCCCGCGAGGTGCGCGACACCTCCCTGAAGGTGCCCCACGGCGAGTCCGGCACCGTGATCGGCGTGCGCGTCTTCGACCGCGAGGACGAGGACGACGACCTGCCCGCCGGTGTCAACCAGGTGGTGCGCGTGTACGTGGCGCAGAAGCGCAAGATCACGGACGGCGACAAGCTGGCCGGGCGTCACGGCAACAAGGGCGTCATCTCCAAGATCCTGCCCGTCGAGGACATGCCGTTCATGGAGGACGGCACCCCGGTGGACGTGATCCTCAACCCGCTGGGCGTGCCCGGGCGCATGAACCTCGGCCAGGTGCTCGAGGTCCACACCGGCTGGCTCGCCAAGCAGGGCTGGAACATCGAGGGCAACCCCGAGTGGCTGGACGGGCTGAGCAACTTCCCCAAGAGCAGCGGACCCACGAACGTGGCCACCCCGGTGTTCGACGGCGCCCGCGAGGACGAGATCTTCGACCTGCTGGACCACACCAACCCCACGCGGGACGGTCAGCGCCTGATCGGGCGCTCCGGCAAGGCCAAGCTGTTCGACGGCCGCTCCGGCCAGCCCTTCCCGGACCCGGTGTCCGTGGGCTACCAGTACATCTTGAAGCTGCACCACCTCGTGGACGACAAGATCCACGCGCGCTCCACCGGCCCCTACTCCATGATCACCCAGCAGCCGCTGGGCGGTAAGGCGCAGTTCGGCGGTCAGCGCTTCGGCGAGATGGAGGTGTGGGCGCTCGAGGCGTACGGCGCCGCCTACACGCTCCAGGAGCTGCTCACGGTCAAGTCCGACGACGTCCACGGCCGCGTGAAGGTGTACGAGGCCATTGTCAAGGGCGAGAACATCCCGGAGCCGGGTGTGCCCGAGTCCTTCAAGGTGCTCATCAAGGAGATGCAGTCCCTGTGCCTGAACGTGGAGGTCCTCTCCGCTGACGGCAACACGGTGGAGATGCGTGACTCCGAGGACGACAGCTTCCGGGCTGCCGACGAGCTCGGCATCGACCTCTCCCACTCCGAGCCCAGCTCGGTCGAAGAGGTCTGAGAACGCTCCCGTCCACAGTTCAGCCCGACAGACTTCAGGATTTTACGAAAGAGGGACAGGACCTTATGTCCAACGATTCTTCACTGGGCCTCATGCAGATCGGCCTGGCCACTGCGGATCAGATCCGCGGCTGGTCCTACGGCGAGGTCAAGAAGCCGGAAACCATCAACTACCGCACGCTCAAGCCCGAGAAGGACGGCTTGTTCTGCGAGAAGATCTTCGGTCCCACCCGGGACTGGGAGTGCTACTGCGGCAAGTACAAGCGCGTGCGCTACAAGGGCATCATCTGTGAGCGCTGCGGCGTCGAGGTGACGCGGGCGAAGGTGCGCCGTGAGCGCATGGGCCACATCGAGCTCGCCGCTCCCGTGACCCACATCTGGTACTTCAAGGGCGTTCCGTCGCGCCTGGGCTACCTGCTGGACCTCGCGCCCAAGGACCTCGAGAAGGTCATCTACTTCGCGGCGTACATGATCACGTCCGTGGACGAGCAGGCCCGCCACGACGACCTGCCCAACCTGCAGGCGGCTATCGACCGCGAGAAGAAGCAGTTCGAGGACACCCGGGACGCGGACATCAACGCGATCGCCCGTGACCTCGAGAACGACCTCGCGCGCGTCGAGGAGGAGGGCGGCAAGGCGGCGGAGAAGCGCAAGCTGCGCGACTCCGCGGACCGTCAGATGGCGAACGTGCGCAAGCGCGCGGACCGCGAGATCGACTACCTGGAGAAGGTCTGGGACCGCTTCAAGAACCTCAAGGTCAACGACCTCGAGGGCGACGAGGCCCTGTACCGCCAGATGGTGGACCGCTACGGCATGTACTTCGAGGGCTCCATGGGCGCCGAGTCCATCAAGAAGCGTCTCGAGAGCTTCGACCTCGCGGCCGAGGCCGAGTCGCTGCGCGAGACCATTGCCACGGGCAAGGGCCAGCGCAAGACCCGTGCCCTGAAGCGCCTCAAGGTGGTCAACGCGTTCCTCACCACGGACAACTCGCCGCTGGGCATGGTCCTGGACGCCGTCCCGGTGATCCCGCCGGAACTGCGCCCCATGGTGCAGCTGGACGGCGGCCGGTTCGCGACCTCCGACCTCAACGACCTCTACCGTCGTGTGATCAACCGCAACAACCGCCTCAAGCGGCTGCTGGACCTCGGTGCCCCCGAGATCATCGTGAACAACGAGAAGCGCATGCTGCAGGAGGCCGTGGACTCGCTGTTCGACAACGGCCGTCGCGGTCGCCCGGTCACCGGACCCGGCAACCGTGCGCTGAAGTCCCTGTCCGACATGCTCAAGGGCAAGCAGGGCCGCTTCCGCCAGAACCTCCTGGGCAAGCGCGTGGACTACTCCGGCCGTTCCGTGATCGTGGTCGGTCCCCAGCTGAAGCTGCACCAGTGCGGTCTGCCCAAGCAGATGGCCCTGGAGCTGTTCAAGCCCTTCGTGATGAAGCGCCTGGTGGACCTGAACCACGCGCAGAACATCAAGTCCGCCAAGCGCATGGTGGAGCGCTACCGCCCGCAGGTGTGGGACGTCCTCGAAGAGGTCATCACCGAGCACCCCGTGCTGCTGAACCGCGCCCCCACCCTGCACCGTCTGGGCATCCAGGCGTTCGAGCCGCAGCTGGTGGAGGGCAAGGCCATCCAGCTGCACCCGCTCGTGTGCGGCGCGTTCAACGCGGACTTCGACGGTGACCAGATGGCCGTGCACCTGCCGCTGTCGCCGGAGGCCCAGGCCGAGGCGCGCGTGCTGATGCTGTCCTCGAACAACATCCTCAAGCCCTCGGACGGCAAGCCGATCGCCCTGCCCTCGCAGGACATGATCATCGGCCTCTACCACCTCACCACCGTGCGTGAGGGCTGGGCCGGGGAGGGCAACAGCTACTCCTCCGTGGCCGAGGCCATCATGGCCAACGACTCCGGCGAGCTGCACCTCAACGCGAAGTGCAGGATCCGTCTCGAGGACTTCGTGCCGTACGCCGGCTGGGAGGCCCCCGAGGGCTGGGAGCCGGGTCAGCCCGCCGTCGTGGAGACCACTCTGGGACGCGTGCTGTTCAACGAGACCCTGCCCGAGGACTACCCGTGGGACGAGAACGTCGCGGACAAGAAGCACCTGTCCGCGCTCGTGAACGACCTGGCGGAACGCTACCCGATGACCCGCGTGGCCAAGACGCTGGACAACCTCAAGGACGCCGGCTTCCACTGGGCCTCCCGCTCGGGCGTCACGGTGGCCATCTCGGACATCGCGACCCCGCCGGAGAAGCCCGCCATCATGGAGGGCTACGAGGCGCAGGCCGCGCGCATCCAGGGCCAGTACGACAAGGGCCTGATCGACGACGACGAGCGCCGCTCGGAGCTCATCGACATCTGGTCCAAGGCCACGGACGAGGTCGCCCAGGCCATGCGCGACAACCTCGAGCCCACCAACACCATCAACCGCATGGTGTCCTCGGGTGCGCGAGGCAACTGGATGCAGGTCCGTCAGATCGCGGGCATCCGCGGCCTCGTGGCCAACCCGAAGGGCGAGATCATGCCCCGCCCCATCAAGTCCTCCTACCGTGAGGGCCTGTCGGTGCTGGAGTACTTCATCGCCACCCACGGTGCCCGCAAGGGCCTCGCGGACACCGCCCTGCGTACCGCGAACTCGGGCTACCTGACCCGTCGTCTGGTGGACGTCTCGCAGGACGTGATCGTGCGCGAGTCCGACTGCCAGACCGTGCGCGGTCTGACCCTCCCGCTCGCGGACGTCACCGACACCGGTGTGCGCACGCTGCAGGAGGACGTGGAGAACACGGTGCACGGCCGCGTGCTGGCCAGTGCCGTGGCGGACGAGAACGGCGAGGTGCTGGCCGAGGCCGGTGCGGACATGTCCGACGCCATGATCGAGAAGCTCTACGCCGCGGGTGTGGACCAGGTGCGCGTGCGCTCCGTGCTCACGTGCGAGTCCGCGGTGGGCGTGTGCGCCGCGTGCTACGGCCGCTCCCTGGCCACCAACCAGCTGGTGGACATCGGCGAGGCCGTGGGCATCGTGGCCGCGCAGTCCATCGGCGAGCCCGGCACCCAGCTGACCATGCGCACGTTCCACACCGGTGGTGTGGCGTCCTCGGACGGTGACATCACGCAGGGTCTGCCCCGTATCCAGGAGCTCTTCGAGGCCCGCACGCCCAAGGGTGTGGCCCCGATCTCCGAGGTGGCCGGCCGGATCCGCATCGAGGACACGGACAAGTCCCTCAAGATCGTCGTGGTCCCGGACAACGGCGACGAGGAGTTCGCGTACCCCGTGCTGCGCCGTGCCAAGCTGCTCGTGGCGGACGGCGACCACGTGGACGTGGGCCAGCAGCTCGTCACCGGTGCGGTGGACCCCAAGGAGGTGCTGCGCATCCGCGGTCCCCGCGAGGCGCAGAAGCACCTCGTGGACGAGGTCCAGGGCGTGTACCGCTCCCAGGGCGTGGGCATCCACGACAAGCACGTGGAGGTCATCGTGCGGCAGATGCTGCGGCGCGTGACCATCATCGAGTCCGGTGACACCGCGCTGCTGCCGGGTGAGCTGGTGGACAACGTGCGCTTCCTCGAGGCCAACCGCGGTGCGGTGGCCGAGGGCAAGCGTCCGGCGGCCGGCCGCCCCGAGCTCATGGGCATCACCAAGGCCTCGCTCGCCACGGACTCGTGGCTGTCCGCCGCGTCCTTCCAGGAGACCACGCGTGTCCTCACGCAGGCCGCCATGGAGGGCAAGTCGGATCCGCTGCTGGGCCTGAAGGAGAACGTCATCATCGGCAAGCTCATCCCCGCGGGTACCGGTCTGGACCGGTACAACAGCGTGGACGTGGAGCCCACCGAGGAGGCGAAGGCCCAGATGTTCACGGATCCGTCCGCGTTCGCCGACTTCAGCTACGCCGAGGAGAACGCCGGCGGACTCGGTTCCGAGTTCCAGGCGATCCCGCTCGACGACTACGACTTCGGCGGCAACTGAGCTGGTGGAGTAGTCCGCCTGCCGCCGGTGTCCGGACACCGGCGGCAGGCGCGGCATGAGGTCCCGGAGCCCGGGCGCGTCTTCCTCTCGGGGGAGCGCGCTCGGGCTCCGTCTCGTCCGGCCCGTCCCGCCACGACGACGCCGCCGGGCCCGGTCAGCCAGCCCGTTTTCGCGGGCGCGTGCGCACCTGCTACGATGGCTCAGAATTGCTCGATTCCGGGCAGTCTGCAATGAGATGGCAAATCGGACTCCGTCCTGTGGTACGCACCCTGTACCTAGATGCCATCTTTCGTCATGCTCTGTGGCACCTTCCGTGCGGTGTGCACCGCCCGGGCAGGCCGCCGGGCACCCCGGAGTCAATGTTCCGTCACCGGCGGGTCCGGCACACACCGGTCCCCGCTCCAACAGGAGGCACTGTGCCAACTATCCAGCAACTGGTCCGCAAGGGCCGGCACTCCAAGGTCGTGAAGACCAAGGCTCCCGCGCTCAAGGGCAACCCCATGAAGCGCGGCGTCTGCACCCGCGTGTTCACCACCACCCCCAAGAAGCCCAACTCGGCGCTGCGCAAGGTGGCCCGTGTGAAGCTCAACGGCGGCGTGGAGGTCACGGCCTACATCCCCGGCGAGGGCCACAACCTGCAGGAGCACTCCATCGTGCTCGTGCGCGGCGGTCGTGTGAAGGACCTCCCCGGCGTTCGCTACAAGATCGTGCGCGGCGCGCTCGACACCCAGGGTGTCAAGGGTCGCCAGCAGGCCCGCTCCCGCTACGGCGCCAAGAAGGAGAAGAAGTAATGCCTCGTAAAGGTCCCGCTCCCAAGCGCCCCCTCGTCGTCGATCCCGTCTACGGCTCGCCCGTGGTCACGCAGCTGATCAACAAGGTCCTGCAGGACGGCAAGAAGTCCACCGCCGAGCGCATCGTCTACGGTGCCCTCGAGGGTGTGCGCAACAAGACCAACTCCGATCCCGTGGCCACGCTGAAGAAGGCCCTCGAGAACGTGAAGCCGGCCCTCGAGGTCCGCTCCCGTCGCGTGGGCGGCGCCACCTACCAGGTGCCCGTGGAGGTCAAGGCCGGACGTGCGCAGGCTCTGTCCCTGCGCTGGCTCGTGGGCTACTCCAAGGCCCGCCGCGAGAACACCATGACCGAGCGTCTGCAGAACGAGATCCTGGACGCGTCCAACGGTCTCGGTGCCGCCGTGAAGCGCCGCGAGGACACTCACAAGATGGCCGAATCCAACAAGGCCTTCGCCCACTACCGCTGGTAAAATTCGGTAGTCCTGTCGGCCCCGCTCCGGCGGGGCCGACACCAGGGCCCGGCACCACCTTTTACGAAGGGAACCATCGTGGCACTCGACGTGCTTACCGACCTCAAGAAGGTCCGCAATATCGGCATCATGGCTCACATCGATGCCGGTAAGACCACGACCACCGAACGAATCCTGTTCTACACGGGCATCAACCACAAGCTCGGCGAGACGCACGACGGTGCCTCCACGATGGACTGGATGGCGCAGGAGCAGGAACGCGGCATCACCATCACCTCGGCCGCGACCTCGTGCTACTGGCACGACTACCAGATCAACATCATCGACACCCCGGGTCACGTGGACTTCACGGTCGAGGTCGAGCGCTCCCTGCGCGTGCTCGACGGCGCGGTGGCCGTCTTCGACGGCAAGGAGGGCGTGGAGCCCCAGTCCGAGACCGTGTGGCGCCAGGCCGACAAGTACGAAGTCCCCCGCATCTGCTTCGTCAACAAGATGGACAAGCTCGGCGCGGACTTCTACTTCACCGTGGACACGATCAAGTCCCGCCTGGGTGCCACCCCGCTCGTGCTGCAGCTGCCCATCGGCGCCGAGAACGACTTCGTGGGCGTCGTGGACCTCATCACCATGAAGGCCCTCGTCTGGGAGGGTGACTCCAAGGGTGACGTCTCCCTCGGTGCCAAGTACGAGACCCGCGAGATCCCCGAGGACCTCCAGGACCGCGCCGCGGAGTACCGCAACCAGCTGGTCGAGGCCGTGGCCGAGGCCGACGACGACCTCATGGAGAAGTACCTCGGCGGCGAGGAGCTGACCGAGGACGAGATCAAGACCGGCGTGCGCAAGCTGACCACCTCCTCGGCCGCCTACCCCGTGCTGTGCGGCTCCGCCTTCAAGAACCGTGGCGTTCAGCCCATGCTCGACGCCGTGGTGGACTACCTGCCCTCCCCCCTGGACGTGGAGGACGTGCAGGGTCACGCCGTCAACGACGAGGAAGAGGTGCTCACCCGCACCGCCGACGCCAACGGTCCCTTCGCGGCACTGGCGTTCAAGGTGGCCTCGCACCCGTTCTACGGCCAGCTGACCTACATCCGCGTGTACTCCGGCAAGGCCAAGGCCGGTGAGCAGGTGATGAACTCCACCAAGGGCAAGCGCGAGCGCATCGGCAAGCTCTTCCAGATGCACTCCAACAAGGAGAACCCGGTGGAGGAGATCTCCGCCGGCCACATCTACGCCGCGATCGGTCTGAAGGACACCACCACGGGTGACACCCTGTGCGACTCCTCCAACCCGATCGTGCTGGAGTCCATGAGCTTCCCGAAGCCCGTGATCTTCGTGGCCATCGAGCCGAAGACCAAGGGTGACCAGGAGAAGCTCTCCACCGCCATCCAGAAGCTCTCCGCGGAGGACCCCACGTTCACGGTGTCCCTCAACGACGAGACCGGCCAGACCGAGATCGGTGGCATGGGCGAGCTGCACCTGGACATCCTCGTGGACCGCATGAAGCGCGAGTTCCGTGTGGAGGCCAACGTGGGCAAGCCCCAGGTGGCCTACCGCGAGACCATCAAGAAGGCCGTCGAGAAGGTCGACTACACCCACAAGAAGCAGACGGGTGGTTCCGGGCAGTTCGCGAAGGTGCAGGTCTCCTTCGAGCCGCTGCCCCTGGACGCCGAGGAGCTGTACGAGTTCGACAACGCCGTGACCGGTGGTCGCGTGCCGCGTGAGTACATCCCCTCCGTGGACCACGGCATCCAGGACGCCATGCAGCTCGGCATCCTCGCCGGGTACCCGGTCGTGGGCGTCAAGGCCACTCTCGTCGACGGCGCGTACCACGACGTCGACTCCTCGGAGATGGCGTTCAAGATCGCCGGTTCCATGGTGTTCAAGGAGGGCGCGCGCCGCGCCAACCCGGTGCTGCTCGAGCCGCTCATGGCGGTCGAGGTGCGTACGCCGGAGGAGTACATGGGCGACGTCATCGGCGACCTGAACTCCCGTCGCGGCCAGATCCAGTCCATGGAGGACGTCACGGGTGTGAAGCTCGTGCAGGCTCTGGTCCCGCTGTCCGAGATGTTCGGCTACATCGGCGACCTGCGTTCCAAGACGCAGGGCCGCGCCGTGTACTCGATGCAGTTCGACAGCTACTCAGAGGTCCCCAAGGCCGTGGCCGAGGAGATCATCCAGAAGAACCGCGGCGAGTGAGCCCCTCGGGGCCCGCCCCGAGATTTCAGTAAATTCGTAATCCAGAAGTAGACTTGCACAGGTTTCGACACGCTCAGCGCCGATGCGCTGCGGTCCGTGCTCCGGGGTCCGGAGCAGTCGAGCAAGTCTCACCTCAATGTTCTAGGAGGAACACATCATGGCGAAGGCCAAGTTCGAGCGCACCAAGCCGCACCTCAACATTGGCACCATCGGCCACGTTGACCACGGCAAGACCACGCTCACGGCTGCGATCTCCAAGGTCCTGGCCGACAAGTACCCGGACGTCAACGAGCAGCGCGACTTCGGTGCCATCGACTCCGCCCCGGAGGAGAAGCAGCGCGGTATCACGATCAACATCGCGCACATCGAGTACCAGACCGACAAGCGCCACTACGCCCACGTGGACGCCCCCGGTCACGCCGACTACGTGAAGAACATGATCACCGGTGCGGCTCAGATGGACGGCGCGATCCTCGTGGTCGCCGCCACCGACGGCCCCATGGCCCAGACCCGCGAGCACGTGCTGCTCGCCCGCCAGGTGGGCGTTCCCTACCTGCTGGTGGCGCTGAACAAGTCCGACATGGTGGACGACGAAGAGCTCCTCGACCTCGTCGAGATGGAGGTCCGCGAGCTGCTGTCGGACCAGGGCTTCGACGGTGACAACGCCCCCGTGGTGCGCGTCTCCGCGCTCAAGGCCCTCGAGGGCGACGCCGAGTGGGTCAAGTCCGTCGAGGACCTCATGGAGGCCGTGGACGAGAACGTGCCGGACCCCGTCCGCGACACCGACAAGCCCTTCCTCATGCCCATCGAGGACGTCTTCACCATCACCGGTCGCGGCACCGTGGTGACCGGCCGCGCCGAGCGTGGCACCCTGCCGATCAACTCCGAGGTCGAGATCGTGGGCATCCGCCCCGTGCAGAAGACCACGGTGACCGGCATCGAGATGTTCCACAAGCAGATGGACGAGGCCATGGCGGGCGAGAACTGCGGTCTGCTGCTCCGCGGTCTCAAGCGTGACGACGTCGAGCGCGGTCAGGTCGTGTGCAAGCCGGGTTCCATCACCCCGCACACCGACTTCGAGGCGAACGTCTACATCCTGTCCAAGGAAGAGGGCGGGCGTCACAACCCGTTCTACTCGAACTACCGCCCGCAGTTCTACTTCCGCACCACGGACGTGACCGGCGTCATCACGCTGCCCGAGGGCACCGAGATGGTCATGCCCGGTGACAACACCGAGATGACGGTGGAGCTCATCCAGCCCATCGCCATGGAGGACGGCCTCGGCTTCGCCATCCGTGAGGGTGGCCGCACCGTGGGCTCCGGGCGAGTCACCAAGATCATCAAGTAAGTCCAGGTGATCGGGTGAGGCACTGAGCCGCACCACGAAGGCCCCGCGGTCCTGTGGAGGACCGCGGGGCCTTCGCACGTCTCGGCGCTGCGCGGAGCCCTGCTCCGCGCCGCCGGTCCTCGGTTTGCGCGCCACTGCCGTGTCTGGCAGAATGGTCGCTGTTGTTCGCTCAGCGGCGCGAGTCATCGCGCGCTCTGCACGAACGTCAGGTCCATCGCGAGAACCGGGTGCGGAGCAGGTGTGCAGCCGAAGCAAACGCAATGCGCCGGCACCACGCGCAACCGCGCCGCGAACAACCATCGTCACCGGTACCAGTTCACAGTGTGGACTCGTCCTCGTCGCCTTCCGCGCGACACGCCCGAGTTCGGGTGCCGGGGCCCCGGCAGGGTGAGGAACCCGGATGTCCTTTCCGGATTCAGTCTGTGCGGGGAGGCGGAGAAGACCGCCGAACACAAAGGAGTCACGGACTCCGTACAGGGAAGTACTTCAGAAAGAGAGTCACGACGCCATGGCGGGACAGAAAATCCGCATCCGGCTGAAGTCCTATGACCACGAGGTCATCGACGTCTCGGCCCGGAAGATCGTTGAGACGGTGACGCGCGCAGGCGCCACGGTGGTGGGACCCGTCCCGCTGCCCACCGAGAAGAATGTGTACTGCGTGATCCGTTCGCCGCACAAGTACAAGGACAGCCGTGAGCACTTCGAGATGCGCACCCACAAGCGGCTGATCGACATCATCGACCCCACGCCCAAGGCCGTCGACTCGCTCATGCGTCTCGACCTGCCCGCTGACGTGAACATCGAAATCAAGCTGTAAAAAGGATCGCATCCCAATGACTACCACTTTCGAACGCCAGGTGAAGGGCCTGCTGGGCATCAAGCTCGGCATGACCCAGGTCTGGGACGAGAACGGGAAGTTCGTGCCGGTGACCGTGGTCAAGGCCGACTCCAACGTCGTGACGCAGCTGCGCAATGAGGACAGGGACGGCTACAACGCCGTTCAGATCGGCTTCGGTGCGATCGATCCCCGTAAGGTGACCAAGCCCCTGGCCGGTCACTTCGCCGCCGCAGGCGTGACGCCCCGCCGCCACGTCGTCGAACTGCGCACTTCCGACGCCGCCAGCTACGAGCTCGGGCAGGAGCTGTCCGTCGAGCTCTTCGAGTCCGGCGCCAAGGTCGACGTCGTCGGCACCACCAAGGGCAAGGGCACTGCCGGCGTCATGAAGCGTCACGGCTTCTCCGGCGTGGGCGCCTCCCACGGTGCGCACAAGAACCACCGCAAGCCGGGTTCCATCGGCGGCGCGTCGTACCCCGCTCGCGTGTTCAAGGGCATGCGCATGGCCGGGCGGATGGGCAACGCCCGTCACACCACTATGAACCTGACCGTGCACGCGGTTGACGCCGAGAACTCCCTGCTGCTCATCAAGGGCGCCCTGCCGGGCCCCAAGGGTTCGGTCGTCCTCGTCCGTTCCACCGTGAAGGGAGCTTGATACCCATGGCAACTGAAACCGTCAACGTCGAGCTGCCCGCTGAGATCTTCGACGCACAGACCAACGTGGCGCTGCTGCACCAGGTCGTCGTCGCGCAGCTGGCCGCCGCCCGACAGGGCACGCACAAGACCAAGACCCGCGCCGAGGTCTCCGGCGCAGGCCGCAAGCCGTTCAAGCAGAAGGGCACCGGCCGGGCTCGTCAGGGCTCCATCCGTGCTCCTCACATGACCGGTGGTGGCGTGGTGCACGGCCCCACGCCGCGTGACTACTCCCAGCGCACGCCCAAGAAGATGAAGGCCGCCGCCCTGCGCGGTGCCCTCTCCGACCGGGCACGCAACGGCCGCATCCACGTGGTCGCTGAGCTGGGCGGCGCGCAGCCGTCCACGAAGGCCGCCAAGGAGGCGCTGCGTTCGATCTCCGAGCGCAAGAACCTGCTGGTCGTGCTGGCCCGTGGCGAGGACAACGCCGCTCTGTCCGTGCGCAACCTGGTCAACGTGCACGCCGTGTACGCGGACCAGCTCAACACGTACGACGTGCTGGTCTCGGACGACGTGGTCTTCACCCAGGCCGCCTACGAGTCGTTCGTCGCAGCCGCGTCCGGTAGCAAGCAGGAGGACGCCAAGTGAGCGCCATCTACAACAAGGACCCGCGCGACGTCATCATCCGTCCCGTGGTCTCCGAGAAGTCCTACGGCCTGATCGACGAGGGCAAGTACACCTTCCAGGTGGACCCCTCGGCGAACAAGACCGAGATCAAGTACGCGATCGAGCACATCTTCGGTGTGAAGGTTGCGTCCATCAACACCCTCAACCGTCCCGGCAAGCGCAAGCGCACTCGCTTCGGCTGGGGACAGCGAAAGGCCACCAAGCGTGCCGTCGTGTCCCTTCGGGAAGGCTCCATCGACATCTTCGGCGGTCCGCTCTCCTGAGCGGAGACCACTTTAACGAGGAACTCAAAACATGGCTATCCGTAAGCACAAGCCGACAACCCCGGGCCGTCGTGGCTCGTCGGTTGCGGACTTCGTAGAAATCACGCGCACCACGCCCGAGAAGTCCCTGGTGCGTCCGCTGCCCAAGAAGGGTGGACGCAACAACACCGGTCGCATCACCACCCGTCACAAGGGCGGTGGGCACAAGCGCCAGTACCGCGTGATCGACTTCCGCCGTCACGACAAGGACGGCGTGGACGCCAAGGTCGCGCACATCGAGTACGACCCGAACCGCACGGCTCGCATCGCGCTGCTGCACTACGTGGACGGCACGAAGCGCTACATCATCGCGCCGAACCGTCTGAAGCAGGGCGACGTCGTGGAGTCCGGCCCCAACGCGGACATCAAGCCGGGCAACAACCTGCCGCTGCGCAACATCCCGGTGGGCACCGTGCTGCACGCCGTGGAGCTGCGTCCCGGTGGGGGAGCGAAGCTCGCCCGTTCCGCCGGCGCCTCCGTGCAGCTGGTGGCCCGTGAGGGCAAGTACGGCCAGCTGCGCCTGCCCTCCGGCGAGATCCGCAACGTGGACGTGCGCTGCCGCGCCACCATCGGCGAGGTCGGCAACGCCGAGCAGTCGAACATCAACTGGGGCAAGGCCGGTCGCAACCGCTGGAAGGGCATCCGCCCGACCGTCCGCGGTGTCGTGATGAACCCCGTGGACCACCCCCACGGCGGTGGCGAGGGCAAGACCTCCGGTGGTCGTCACCCGGTCAACCCCAACGGCAAGCCCGAGGGACGCACCCGTCGCCCCAACAAGGAAAGCGACAAGCTCATCGTGCGTCGTCGTCGTACCGGCAAGAACAAGCGCTAAGGAGCCTGACTAATGCCACGCAGCCTCAAGAAGGGCCCTTTCGTTGATCAGCACCTCTTCGTGAAGGTCGCCAAGGAGAACGAGAAGGGCACCAAGAACGTCATCAAGACGTGGTCCCGCCGCTCGATGATCGTCCCCGACATGCTCGGCCACACGATCGCCGTGCACGACGGACGCAAGCATGTTCCCGTGTTCATCACGGAGTCGATGGTCGGTCACAAGCTCGGCGAATTCGCTCCCACCCGCACGTTCCGCGGCCATGTGAAGGACGACAAGAAGGGCAAGCGTCGCTGACCCTCCGGGGTGAGCACGCTGCACTTCTTCGACAAGACGAGAGAAGGAAAGCAATGGAAGCCAAGGCATCTGCGCGCTACATCCGCGTGACGCCTATGAAGGCCCGGCGCGTCGTCAACCTGATTCGTGGCCAGCAGGCGAATGAGGCATTGGCGATTCTGAAGTTTGCCCCCCAGGCAGCTTCCGAGCCGGTGTTCAAGGTTCTCGAGTCCGCCGTGGCGAACGCCCGGCAGAAGGCCGACCGCGAGGGTCTCGCGTTCAAGCCGGAAGACCTCGTGGTCTCCGCGGCCTTCGTGGACGAAGGACCGACCATGAAGCGGTTCCAGCCGCGTGCCCAGGGCCGTGCGTACCGCATCAACAAGCGCACGAGCCACGTGACCGTGGTCGTGGCGACCCCGGAGAAGGAGGAGGTCCGCTAAGTGGGACAGAAAATCAACCCCAACGGATTCCGTCTGGGCATCACCACCGACCACGTCTCGCACTGGTACGCCGACTCCAACCAGCCGGGTCAGCGCTACAAGGACTACATCCGCGAGGACGTCAAGATCCGCGAGCTCATGTCCAAGGGCATGGACCGCGCCGGCATCTCCAAGGTCGAGATCGAGCGCACCCGTGACCGGGTCCGCGTGGACATCCACACGGCCCGCCCGGGCATCGTGATCGGCCGCCGCGGCGCCGAGGCGGACCGCATCCGCGGCGAGCTCGAGAAGCTCACCGGCAAGCAGATCCAGCTGAACATCCTCGAGGTCAAGAACCCCGAGATCGACGCGCAGCTGGTTGCCCAGGGTGTCGCCGAGCAGCTGGCCTCCCGTGTCGCGTTCCGTCGCGCCATGAAGAAGGCCATCCAGTCCGCGCAGCGGGCTGGTGCCAAGGGCATCCGCATCCAGTGCGCCGGCCGTCTGGGCGGCGCGGAGATGTCCCGTTCGGAGTTCTACCGCGAAGGCCGTGTGCCCCTGCACACCCTGCGCGCGAACATCGACTACGGCTTCTTCGAGGCGAAGACCACCTTCGGCCGCATCGGTGTGAAGGTCTGGATCTACAAGGGTGACCTGACCGACAAGGAACTCGCCGCCCAGCAGGCTGCTGCTCCGTCCTCGCGCGGACGCAACGACCGTCGCGGCGGTGGCGAGCGGCGTCGTCGCCCGAATGACCGTAACGACCGTGGCGGGCGCCGTGAGCGCGACTCCGCCGCAGCCCCGCAGCAGAACACCGCTGCGGAGGCGCCCAACGCAGAGGGTGGTAAGTAATGCTCATCCCACGTCGTGTGAAGTTCCGCAAGCAGCACCACCCGCGTCGTCGCGGGCAGGCCAAGGGCGGAACCCAGGTCACCTTCGGTGAGTGGGGCATCCAGGCGATGAGCCCGGCCTACGTGACGAACCGTCAGATCGAGGCCGCTCGTATCGCCATGACCCGCCACATCAAGCGTGGCGGCAAGGTCTGGATCAACATCTACCCGGACCGTCCCCTGACCAAGAAGCCCGCCGAGACCCGCATGGGCTCCGGCAAGGGTTCCCCCGAGTGGTGGATCGCCAACGTCAAGCCCGGACGCGTCATGTTCGAGATCTCGGGCGTGAGCGAGGACGTGGCCCGTGAGGCGCTGCGCCTGGCAATCCACAAGCTCCCGATGAAGGCACGCATCGTGCGTCGCGAAGGCGGTGAATGATCAATGGCTATTGGATCCAAGGATCTGAACATGGACAACCTTGCGGCTCTTGACACCGGTGCCCTCACCGACCAGCTGCGCAAGTCCAAGGAAGAGCTGTTCAACCTGCGCTTCCAGGCTGCAACCGGGCAGCTCGAGAGCAACGGCCGCCTCAAGTCCGTGAAGCGTGACATCGCCCGGATCTACACCGTCCTGCGGGAGCGCGAGCTCGGCATCCGCGAGGACGTGGCGCCGGCTGCCGCGAAGACCGAGAAGAAGGCCTCGAAGAAGGCTGCCAAGTCTGAGGATGATGCCAAGTGAGCGAGCAGGTCAACAACGAAACGGCCGCGGCCGAGCGCGGTGACCGCAAGTCCCGCCAGGGCTACGTGGTCTCCGACAAGATGGACAAGACCGTGGTGGTCCAGGTCGAGGACCGCGTCAAGCACGCGCTCTACGGCAAGGTCCTGCGCAAGTCCAAGCGCGTGAAGGCCCACGACGAGCAGAACTCCTGCGGCGTCGGCGACCTCGTGCGCATCGTCGAGACCCGTCCGCTGTCCGCCAGCAAGAACTGGCGGATCGTGGAGATCATCGAGAAGGCCAAGTAGGCCCTTCCCGATCGGGTTCGTCCCCGCAGCCCCCGTCCGGCACAGCCGGGCGGGGGCTGCTGCGCGTCCGCGTCCACTCTGCGGTTGGAGTTCGGACCGCGGATGCGGTAGATTGGGCCGGTACGCGTGTCGTCACACGTGTGCCCATCTGGCTTCGACCCTGCTGAGCCGGAATCCACGACCGGCGTCCCCGCCCTTCCGGGGCGCGACGTCCGGCGGCAAGTGCCGCGGTCCGCCGCGGCAGGCGTCACACCAGACCGGTGCGACCGCTGCGAGAACTTGTTCGTTGATTCTGCACTCAGCCACGAATCCGAGCAGGGCAGCACGGCGAGTCACCTCGCCCACACGTTCGACCACCGCGTGCAAACTGCGTGCAGCGCCCCGGGCCCCTCCTACGGCCTCGGGGGAGACCGTGGCACGCAGAGTTCACACGACCACCGTTCCGCAAGGCTCGACATTCAGCAGGTTTGGATGAGAACCGGCGCGACGACAGGAGTATTCAGTGATTCAGCAGGAATCGCGGCTGCGGGTTGCCGACAACACGGGTGCGAAGGAAATTCTCACCATCCGTGTGCTCGGTGGATCCGGACGCCGCTACGCAGGCATTGGCGACGTCATCGTCGCCACCGTCAAGGACGCCATCCCCGGCGGCAACGTCAAGAAGGGCGACGTGGTCAAGGCGGTTGTGGTCCGTACCAAGAAGCAGAGGCGCCGTCCCGACGGTTCCTACATCCGTTTCGACGAGAACGCCGCAGTGATCTTGAAGAACGACGGGGACCCCCGCGGCACGCGCATCTTCGGCCCCGTGGGCCGCGAGCTGCGCGACAAGAAGTTCATGAAGATCGTCTCGCTGGCTCCGGAGGTGCTCTGACATGGCTAAATTCAAGATCAAGACCGGCGACCTCGTACAGGTCATCACCGGCAAGAACAAGGGCGAGCAGGGCAAGGTCCTGCGCGTGATCACCGAGACCTCCCGCGTGGTGGTCGAGGGTGTGAACGTGGTGACCAAGCACAAGCGCGCCAATGCCCAGGGCGAAGCCGGCGGCCTCGTCAAGTCCGAGGCTCCCATCCACATCTCCAACGTGATGCTCGTGGACCCGGAGACCGGCAAGCCGACCCGTGTGGGCTACCGCACCGAGACCGTGGAGCGCGACGGCAAGCAGAAGACCGTCCGCGTCCGCGTGTCCAAGAGCACCGGCAAGGATCTGTGATGAGCGAAACGACCGAAACCAAGTTCACCCCCCGGTTCAAGACCAAGTACCAGGAGACCGTTGCTCCGGCTCTGCAGGAGCAGTTCGGCTACGCGAACGTCATGCAGATGCCCCGCGTGGTCAAGGTCGTGGTCAACATGGGTCTGGGCGAGGCGGCCAAGGATTCCAAGCTGGTGGACAACGCCATCAAGGACCTCACCGCCATCACCGGCCAGAAGCCCGTGGTCAACCGTGCCAAGAAGTCCATCGCGCAGTTCAAGCTGCGTGAAGGCATGCCCATCGGCGCGCACGTCACCATGCGCGGCGACCGCATGTGGGAGTTCCTCGACCGCCTGGTCACGCTCGCGCTGCCGCGCATCCGTGACTTCCGCGGCCTGTCGGACCGCCACTTCGACGGCAACGGCAACTACACGTTCGGTCTGACCGAGCAGTCGATGTTCCACGAGATCGATCAGGACAAGATCGACCGCGTGCGCGGCATGGACATCACCGTGGTCACGTCCGCGAAGAACGACGACGAGGGCCGCGCGCTGCTGAAGGCGCTCGGTTTCCCGTTCAAGACCAACTAATTCCATCGACGCCAGAAGGTCCCTGCGGGCTGCAACCGGCAGGGAAACCGTGGCGAGGAAGGGCTGAAGCCCACATGACAATGACAGATCCCGTCGCAGACATGCTGACGCGTCTGCGCAACGCGAACTCCGCCTACCACGACACCGTGAGCATGCCCTACTCCAAGCTCAAGGCTCGTATCGCGGAGATCCTCAAGGCCGAGGGCTACATCGCGGACTGGTCCGAGGAGCCCGCACGGGTCGGCAAGACGCTGACCCTGCAGCTCAAGTTCGGCTCCAACCGTGAGCGCTCCATCGCCGGTGTTCGCCGCATCTCCAAGCCGGGTCTGCGCGTGTACGCGAAGTCCACGAATCTCCCCCGGGTGTTCGGTGGTCTCGGCATCGCGATCCTGTCCACCTCCTCCGGGCTGCTGACTGACAAGCAGGCCGGCAAGAAGGGCGTGGGCGGGGAAGTCCTCGCGTACGTCTGGTAATCGGTAGCACAGAAGAAGAAAGGAAGAAGACATGTCACGTATTGGACGTCTCCCGATCTCTGTGCCCGCCGGTGTGGAGGTTTCCGTGGACGGTTCCGCAGTGTCGGTCAAGGGCCCCAAGGGCTCGCTGACCCACACGGTGGCGGCACCCATCACGGTGGTCGTCGAGGACGGCACCGTGCAGGTGTCCCGTCCCAACGACGAGCGCGAGTCCCGCTCGCTGCACGGTCTCACGCGGTCCCTGATCGCCAACATGATCCAGGGTGTGTCCCAGGGATACACCAAGCAGCTGGAGATCGTGGGCACCGGTTACCGAGTGCAGGCCAAGGGCGCCGACCTGGAGTTCGCTCTGGGCTACAGCCACCCCGTTCCCTTCAGCGCGCCGGACGGCATCACGCTGTCCGTGGAGGGGAACAACAAGGTCTCCGTTTCCGGTATCGACAAGCAGCAGGTTGGCCAGGTTGCCGCGAAGATCCGCTCCCTGCGTCTGCCCGATCCCTACAAGGGCAAGGGCGTCCGCTACGCGGGCGAGCAGATCCGCCGCAAGGCCGGAAAGGCTGGTAAGTAATCATGGCTCTCGTAATCAAGGGAAAGTCGAAGGCTGCCCAGCGAGCACGGCGTCACCGCCGCGTCCGCAAGCACATCGCCGGAACCGCGCTGCGCCCCCGTCTGGTGGTCACGCGTTCCACCCGCCACATGGTCGCCCAGGTGATCGACGACGACAAGGGCTTCACCCTGGTCTCGGCCTCCACCATGGAGGACGACCTGCGTGCGTCCTCCGAGGACAAGACCGCCAAGGCCAAGCGCATCGGCGAGCTGATCGCGGAGCGCGCCAAGGCTGCGGGGATCGAGACCGTCGTGTTCGACCGCGGCGGCAACAAGTACCACGGCCGTGTGGCCGCGGTGGCCGAGGGTGCCCGTGAAGGAGGTCTGGCGCTGTGAGCGAGCAGAAGAACGAGAAGGAAACTCAGGTGAGCGAAGCCACCAACGGTTCCAACGAGACGGCCGGGGCGAACACCTCGGACCGCCAGGGATCGGACGAGAACCGCGGTGGCCGCGGCGGTCGCAACGACCGCGGTGGACGCAACGAGCGGGGCGGTCGCAACGAGCGCGGCGGCCGCGGTGGCCGCGGCGGCCGTGACGAGGAGAAGGACAAGTTCCTCGAGCGCGTCGTCACGATCAACCGTGTCTCCAAGGTCGTGAAGGGCGGTCGTCGCTTCAGCTTCACCGCTCTCGTGGTCGTCGGCGACGGCAACGGCATGGTCGGCGTGGGCTACGGGAAGGCCAAGGAAGTTCCCGCGGCCATCTCCAAGGGCGTCGAGGAGGCCAAGAAGAACTTCTTCCGGGTCCCCCGCGTGGAGGACCGCACCATCCCGCACCGTGTGCAGGGTGAGGCCGCAGCCGGCGTCGTCATGCTGCGTCCGGCCACCCCGGGTACCGGTGTGATCGCCGGCGGTCCGGTGCGTGCGGTCCTGGAGTGCGCGGGCATCCACGACGTGCTCTCCAAGTCCCTCGGCTCGTCCAACCAGATCAACATCGTGCACGCGACCATCCAGGCGCTGCGTGAGCTCGAGGAGCCCGCGTCCGTGGCGGCCCGCCGTGGCCTGCCCATGGACGAGGTCGTTCCGGCGCCGTTGCTGCGCGACATCCAGAAGGCAGGTGCCTGATGAACGGAAAGCGCATCCAGGCCACCGGTGCGACCCTGCGCGTGAAGCAGGTCCGCTCCGTGGTCGGTCAGAAGCAGAACATGCGCGACACGCTGCGTTCGCTCGGTCTCAAGCGTCCGGGCCAGGTCGTGGAGCGCAAGGCCGATGCGGCCACCGCGGGCATGATCAACACGGTGTCGCATCTCGTCCAGGTCGAGGAGGCTTGAGCATGGCTGAGAACACCCAGAACAAGAGCCACGCTCTGAAGGTCCACCACCTGCGTCCGGCCCCCGGATCCCACCAGGCCAAGACGCGTCTTGGCCGTGGTGAGGCATCCAAGGGCAAGACCGCGGGTCGCGGCACCAAGGGCACGAAGGCGCGCTACCAGGTCAAGGCCGGGTTCGCCGGCGGCCAGCTGCCGCTGCACATGCGCCTGCCCAAGCTGCGCGGGTTCAAGAACCCGTTCCGCGTGGAGTACCAGGTCGTCAACCTGGACCGCCTGGGCGAGCTGTTCCCCGAGGGCGGCACCGTCACCGTGGCGGACCTCGTCGCCAAGGGTGCCGTGCGCAAGAACCAGCCGGTGAAGGTGCTGGGCAGCGGAGAGATCTCCGTGGCTCTCAACGTCACCGCGGACAAGTTCTCGGCCTCTGCGGCCGAGAAGATCTCCGCGGCCGGCGGTTCCACGCAGACCGCGTGAGCTGCCACCAGCTTTCAGTTGTAGGGTGAGTCCCTGAACTGAGACGGGCCCCGTGCCGATTGTCGGCGCGGGGCCCGTTGCTTTACCCAGGATGTCTCCACGGCGCTGCGCCCGGGTGGAACGGCATCCTTCGCTAGACTTGCCCGGGGTCGGAACCGACCGGGCCACCACGTTCTTGGAGGAGGACCTGTGCTCAGTGCTTTCGCGCGGGCGTTTACCACGCCTGAGCTGCGCAACAAGCTGCTGTTCACACTGGGGATCATCGTGATCTACCGGTTGGGGACGTTCATTCCCGCCCCGGGTGTGGACTACGGCAACGTCCAGCAGTGCCTTGCCATGGGCAACACCACGGGCGGCGCGTACGACCTGATCAACCTGTTCAGCGGCGGCGCGCTGCTGCAGCTGTCCATCTTCGCGCTCGGTGTGATGCCCTACATCACGGCCAGCATCATCGTGCAGCTGCTCCGCGTGGTCATTCCCCGGTTCCAGGAGCTCCACGAGGAAGGCGCGCAGGGGCAGACGAAGCTCACGCAGTACACGCGCTACCTCACCATCGGGCTGGCCGCCCTGAACGCGACGACCGTGATCTCGCTCGCCCGCTCGGGTAGCCTGCTCGGGAACTGCCCCCTGCCGATCATCCCGGACGACTCCCTGATGGTGCTCGTGATCATGATCATCACCATGACGGCCGGCACCACCGTGATCATGTGGCTCGGTGAGCGCATCACGGACCGCGGCGTGGGCAACGGCATGTCCCTGCTGATCTTCACGTCCATTGCCGCCACCTTCCCCTCCGCGCTGGGAGACATCCTCCGCACCCGCGGCTGGGGCATCTTCCTGGGCGTGTGCGCGATCGGGCTGGTGGTCATCACCTGCGTGGTGTTCGTGGAGCAGTCCCAGCGCCGCATCCCCGTGCAGTACGCCAAGCGCATGGTGGGCCGTCGCACGATCGGCGGCACGAGCACCTACATCCCCCTGAAGGTCAACATGGCCGGCGTGATCCCCATCATCTTCGCCTCCTCCATGCTGACCCTGCCGACCATGATCGCGCAGTTCGCCATGCCGGACGACGGCAGCCCCGCACCGGGCTGGGTCACCTGGGTCACCACGTACCTCGCGCGCGGCGACCACCCGGTGTACATGACGATCTACTTCCTGCTGATCGTGGCGTTCACGTACTTCTACGTGTCCATCACCTTCAACCCGGAAGAGGTCTCCAACAACATGAAGCGCTACGGCGGCTTCATCCCGGGCATCCGCGCGGGCCGTCCCACGGAGAACTACCTGCGCTACGTGCTCTCCCGGATCACGCTGCCCGGTGCGCTGTACCTGGGTGTGATCTCCATGATCCCGCTCATCGCACTCGTGCTGTTCGACGCGAACCAGAACTTCCCCTTCGGCGGGCCGTCGCTGCTCATCATGGTGGGCGTGGGCCTGGACACCGTGAAGCAGATCGACGCCCAGCTGCAGCAGCGGCACTACGAAGGCCTGCTGCGCACCTGAGCCGGTGCGGCGGCGTCGCCCTGTGCCATGACCCGGGCCCGAGTAGCGCGGGGGTCGGCACGACGGACCCGTCCGACCCGGTGAGGAAGCGGGAACACCGGCGCGCCGGGTCCGGGCGGCGTCGCGCGTGGGGGCCGCACCGTCCTCGGGCCCACGTGGCGCCCCGGTAGAGTGGAGCCAAGTACACGCTCACGCAAGGAGAGATCATGACCCGCATGCTGATCATCGGACCCCCAGGCGCAGGCAAGGGCACCCAGGCCGCCCGGATCTGCGATCGGCTGGACGTTCCCGCCATCTCCACGGGGGACATCTTCCGCGCGAACATCAAGGACCAGACGGAGCTCGGCCGAGAGGCACAGGGCTACACGGACGCCGGCAACCTGGTGCCGGACTCGGTGACCAACAGCATGGTCCGGGACCGGTTGTCGCAGCAGGACGTGACGGACGGCTTCCTGCTGGACGGCTACCCCCGCACGGTGGCACAGGTCGAGGAGCTGGACCGCATCCTCGAGACCAACGGCGTGGCCCTGGACGTGGTCCTGCTGCTCACCGCCGACAACGACGAGCTCGTCACCAGACTCCTGGGCCGCGCGCAGGAGCAGGGACGCACGGACGACACCGAGGACGTCATTCGCCACCGGCTGGACGTGTACGACGAGCAGACCGCTCCGGTGGTCGGGATGTACGAGGACCGCGGGATCGTGGTGCGTGTGGACGGTCTCGGCAGCATCGACGAGGTGACCGAGCGGATCATGGCGGCTCTGCCGCGCTGACCCGCCCACCGCGGAGCGCGGCCCCGGGAAAACGACACGGGTGAGCCCCCGGTCCGGTGTCCCGCACCGGTCCGGGGGCTCAGCCGTCACAACAGCAACGACTTCGCGACGGGCGGTGATCCGGCGCGGAGTCATCGAGGGAAGGACCCGCGCACCGTGTTCGGACGCCGCAAGATCCAACTGAAATCCGACGCCGAGCTGGCCGCCATGGCCAGGGCAGGGGTGGTCACCTCGCGCGCGCTCGACGCCGCCGTGGCCGCCGCCGTGCCCGGGGCCACCACCGCCGACCTCGACCGTGCGTTCCGTGAGGTGCTGGACGAATACGACGCCGGGTCCAACTTCCTCGGCTACTACGGCTACCCGGCCACCGTGTGCACCTCCGTCAACGACGAGGTGGTCCACGGGATCCCGGGGGAGCGGGTCCTCGTGGAGGGTGACATCATCTCGATCGACGGCGGCGCGGTGGTGGCCGGCTGGCACGGGGACTCCGCGCGCACCGTGCTCGTGGGCGACCGTCACGATCCCGCGGACCAGGAGCTTTCGGACGTCACGCGTGCGGCCATGTGGCGTGGGGTGGCCGCCATGGCCACCGGGACGCACGTGGGGGACATCGGCCTCGCGGTGGAGAACCACGTCCGCGAGAAGGTGGGCGGGCGGCTCGGCATCCTGGAGGACTACGTGGGCCACGGCATCGGCACCGAGATGCACATGGCACCGGACGTCCCGAACTTCGCCATCAAGCACCGTGGGCCGAAGCTCGTGACCGGCATGGCCCTGGCCATCGAGCCCATGCTCGTGCGCGGGGGCATCGAGACCCGCGTGCTGGAGGACGACTGGACGGTCGTGACCGTGGACGGTTCCCGTGCCAGCCAGTGGGAGCACAGCGTGTGCCTGCACAGCGAGGGGGTGTGGGTGCTGACCGCGGAGGACGGGGGCGCCTCCGCACTCGCCCCTCTGGGCCTCCACCCCGTGCCCATCCCGGGGTCCTGACCCACCATCCCCGATCCGAGACGCCCGCGAGGAAGAGGACAGCAGCCATGACCGCCCAGCCCGTAGAGATCACCCCAAGGCCGAAGACCGGCCAGCTCGTCTTCACGCCCGCCCGGCGGGGCAAGCCTCCGCTGCACATCGCGGACTTCGACATGGCGGGACGCAAGGCTTTCCTGAAGGAGGCCGGGTCCCCGGCCTTCCGCGCCTCACAGCTCTCCAAGCACTACTTCGAGCGCTTCGAGGCGGACCCCGCCGCCATGACCGACCTGCCCGCGGACCAGCGGGAGGAGCTCGTGGGCAAGGCCCTGCCGCCGCTGCTCACCACGGTTCGCCAGCTGCGGGCGGACCAGGGCATGACCGTGAAGTCCGTCCACCGGCTCTTCGACAACGCCATGGTGGAGTCCGTGCTCATGCGCTACGACAAGCGCGTGACCATGTGCATCTCCTCCCAGGCCGGCTGCGGCATGAACTGCCCGTTCTGCGCCACGGGGCAGTCGGGGCTGACCCGCAACCTGTCGGCGGCGGAGATCGTGGACCAGGTGGTGCAGGGCGTCCGGGCACTGCGTGACGGCGTGGTCGGGGATCCGGAGGAGGCACCGCAGCGCGTGTCCAACATCGTCTTCATGGGCATGGGTGAGGCACTGGCGAACTACAAGGCCACCATGGGTGCGGTGCACCGGATCATCGACCCGTCCCCGGAGGGGCTCGGCATCTCGGCCCGTGGGCTCACCATGTCCACCGTGGGCCTCGTCCCGGGCATCCGCAAGTTCACCCTGGAGAAGCTCCCCATCACCCTCGCGCTGTCCCTGCACGCGCCGGACGACGAGCTGCGGGACGAGCTCATCCCCATCAACACCCGCTGGAAGGTGGACGAGGCCCTCGACGCCGCCAGGGAGTACTACGACGCCACGGGGCGGCGCGTCTCGATCGAGTACGCGCTGATCCGGGACATCAACGACCAGGGCTGGCGGGCAGACCTGCTGGGGGAGAAGCTCAACAAGCGCGGTGCCGGGTGGGTCCACGTGAACCCCATTCCGCTGAACCCCACTCCCGGCTCCAAGTGGACCGCGTCGCGCCCCGGGGTGGAGCAGAACTTCGTGGAGCGCCTGCGCGCGCACGGAATCCCCACCACGGTGCGGGACACCCGCGGCTCAGACATCGACGGCGCCTGCGGCCAGCTCGCCACGGACGTCTGAGAGCGGCGTGGGCCCCGCGGTCGTGCGGGGCCGGGCGCCGTCGCGCCAGGGCCCAGAGCCTTGCAAAGCGCGGAAAAAGGGCGTAGTGTCGTGCGTTGGTTGTTTGTGCTCACTGATCGAGCCGTGCCCCCACCTCCGACCCCCGCTACCACTCGTAGTGCGGGGTTGTTCGTCTGGGGGACGCACGATTCGAGCACCGCCGTCCGGACAGACATCCGGACCCCTCGAGAAGTTAGCGGAGGATATGGCCAAGAAAGACGGAGTCATCGAGATCGAAGGCACTGTGGTCGAGGCACTGCCCAACGCGTCGTTCCGCGTTGAGCTGACCAACGGTCACAAGGTGCTCGCCCACATCTCTGGCAAGATGCGCCAGCACTACATCAGGATCCTCCCCGAGGATCGTGTCGTGGTGGAGCTGAGTCCCTATGACCTTTCCCGAGGCCGGATCGTCTACCGCTACAAGTAGCATCCGCGGCCGGGCACTGCACGCAGGAAGTTCTGCGGGTGGCGCACGGCCACAGTGCACACGCCACAACTAGTACGCGAAGGAATGCGATGAAGGTCCAACCGAGCGTCAAGCAGATCTGCGACAAGTGCAAGGTGATCCGCCGCAACGGGCGGGTCATGGTGATCTGCGAGAACCCCCGGCACAAGCAGCGCCAGGGCTGACGGGAACGCTCCCGCCCACGCAAGTGGATTGACAAGAACGGACACCGCAGCCGCCGCCCCAGGGCGCGGCAACCCCCGGCACGGAGGCCGGAGACCGATCGTGAAGCGATTGGGACGCGGTGTTCAAGACCTCCGGTACAACAAGGAGAACCGCCACTATGGCTCGTCTCGCAGGCGTCGATCTTCCCCGTGAAAAGCGGCTGGAAGTTGCGCTGACCTACATCTACGGCGTGGGCCGTACCCGCGCACTGGAAACCCTGGAAGCCACGGGCATCTCCGGGGACGTGCGCGTCAAGGATCTCACCGATCCGCAGCTCGTGGAGCTGCGCGACTACATCGAAGGCAACTACAAGGTCGAAGGCGATCTGCGCCGTGAGGTGGCCGCCGACATCCGCCGCAAGGTCGAGATCGGCAGCTACCAGGGCCTGCGCCACCGCCGCGGTCTGCCCGTCCACGGCCAGCGCACCAAGACCAACGCACGCACCCGCAAGGGTCCCAAGCGCACGGTCGCCGGTAAGAAGAAGTAATCGTGGTCGCCATCGCGCAGATGGCTGATCAACGTCGAAGATCTTTGTAGGAGAATCCATGGCCCAGAAGACTCGCGCGACGGCGGCCCGCAAGCCCCGTCGCAAGGTGAACAAGAATGTGACCCAAGGTCAGGCTCACATCAAGTCCACGTTCAACAACACCATCGTGTCCATCACCGATCCCTCGGGTGCGGTCCTGTCGTGGGCCTCGGCCGGCGGCGTGGGCTTCAAGGGCTCGCGCAAGTCCACGCCGTTCGCCGCCCAGCAGGCCGCGGAGGCCGCTGCCAAGGGTGCGCAGGAGCACGGCATGCGCAAGGTGGATGTGTTCGTCAAGGGACCGGGCTCGGGACGCGAGACCGCGATCCGCGCCCTGCAGGCAACCGGGCTGGAGGTCGGCTCCATCCAGGACGTGACCCCGTCCGCGCACAACGGCTGCCGTCCCCCCAAGCGCCGCCGCGTCTGATTCGTGTCGCGTGGTCACCGGGCCCCTCGGGGTCCGGTGACCACGCATCGACGCGGTGACCACGCCTGCTCACCGCGGCATCCACCCATTTTGTTTTCCACCACCTGCGTGCGTCATATGGCGGAGGCACGCTGAAAGGAAACATCAGTGCTCATCGCACAGCGTCCCACCCTCACGGAAGAGGTCGTGGCGGACAACCGCTCCCGGTTCGTGATCGAACCGCTCGAGCCGGGTTTCGGCTACACCCTCGGCAACTCCCTGCGCCGCACGCTCCTGTCCTCCATCCCCGGGGCCTCCGTGACCAGCATCCGCATCGACGGCGTGCTGCACGAGTTCTCCACGGTGGAGGGCGTCAAGGAGGACGTCACCGAGCTCATCCTGAACATCAAGAAGCTCTCGCTGTCCTCCGAGGAGGACGAGCCCGTGACCGCATGGCTGCGCAAGCAGGGCCCGGGCGAGGTCACCGCCGCGGACATCTCGGCCCCGGCCGGTGTGGAGGTCCACAACCCGGAGCTGCACATCGCCACGCTGAACTCCAAAGGTCAGCTGGAGATCGAGCTGACCATCGAGCGCGGCCGCGGCTACGTCTCGGCGGCGCAGAACAAGTCCGGTGACGCGGAGGTCGGTCGGATCCCCGTGGACTCGATCTACTCGCCCGTCCTCAAGGTGACCTTCCGCGTGGAGGCCACCCGTGTGGAGCAGCGCACCGACTTCGACAAGCTCATCCTCGACGTGGAGACCAAGGAGGCCATCTCCCCGCGTGACGCGGTGGCTTCCGCGGGCACCACGCTGGTGGAGCTGTTCGGGCTCGCCCGTGAGCTGAACTCCGCGGCCGAGGGCATCGAGATCGGGCCGTCGCCCACGGACGCGGCTGCGGCTGCGGACATGGCGCTGCCCATCGAGGACCTCGAGCTGTCCGTCCGCTCGTACAACTGCCTCAAGCGCGAGGGCATCCACAGCGTGGGTGAGCTCGTGGGCCGTTCCGAGGCGGACCTCATGGACATCCGCAACTTCGGTGCCAAGTCCATCGACGAGGTCAAGGACAAGCTCGGCGAGCTGGGCCTGGCCCTGAAGGATTCCCCTCCGGGCTACGACCTCGCCGCCCACGCGGCGTCCCTCGAGGACGAGGACGACAACAACAACCCGTTCGACGTCGATCTCGACTGACGCGCACACCACTTTCCGTGCCCCGCGGCCGCTGAGGCGGCCGCGCGGGACCGATCACCAGGAGACCTGATATGCCTACCCCTACCAAGGGACCCCGTCTCGGCGCCGGGCCGACCCACGAGCGCATGATCCTCTCGAACATGTCCCAGCAGCTGTTCGAGCACAAGCGCATCACCACCACCGTGACCAAGGCCAAGCGCCTGCGTCCCGTGGCCGAGCGCCTGATCACCTTCGCCAAGCGCGGTGACCTCGCCTCCCGCCGTCGTGTCATGCGCCAGCTGACCGACAAGTCCGTGGTGCACGAGCTGTTCACCAGCATCGCCTCCGCCATGGAGGGCCGCGAGGGCGGCTACACGCGCATCACCAAGATCGGCAACCGCAAGGGTGACAACGCCCCCATGGCCGTGATCGAGCTGGTCATGGAGCCCGTGGCCTCCCAGGCCACGGTGTCCGAGGCGGAGCGGGCCACTGCCAAGGCCGCGCCGGCTCCCGCCGCCCCCGTGGACACCCCGGCCGGTTCCTCGGCCGCGGACGTCAAGGAGAAGGAGATCCCCGCGGACGAGCAGGCCCCGGCCGTGGGCTCCGAGGAGGCCGCCGAGGTCGCCGCCGAGAACCAGAACGCCGAGTTCCCCGGCTCGCACGCCCCGCTGGAGTCCGGCGAGGCCCCCGAGGGCTACGCCGTCAAGGGCAACCGCAACTCCATGAAGTACCACGTGCCCGGTTCGCGCTGGTACTCCGGCACCACTGCGGAGATCTGGTTCGACTCCCCGGCCAACGCCGAGGCAGCCGGCTTCCAGCCCGCGGGTGGCGCAGCCGCCCAGAAGATCTCCGAGTAGTCGCGAGGTCCCCGGTCGCGTGAGCACCGGTTCCGACGCCGCCGCAGGTAGCCTGCGGCGGCGTCGTCGTACCCGGAGTCCGTGCGGGGGAGAGGAGCAGGATTCGTGCAGGACGAACTGAACAGGCTGCGCATCGACCTGGCCTACGACGGCGCTCCGTTCCGCGGGTGGGCGCGGCAGCCGGGGCTGCCCAGCGTCCAGTCCGCCGTGGAGGACGCGCTCGAGCTCGTCGTGCGCCGCCCGTGCACCACGGTGGTGGCCGGGCGCACCGACACGGGAGTGCACGCGCGGCGCCAGACGCTGCACGTGGACGTCCCCTCGGAGGTCGTGCGGCGCGCAGGGGCTTCCGGCGGGGAACCGACCGCGCCCGACGAGGACGGTACGCGCGGCAGGCGGGCAGCCAGCGGGGGCTGCGCCCCCGACGCGACGGTGCGGGCATCCGACGGCGACGCCGCGTCCCGCGTCCCGTCGGCGCCCGGCCCTGACGGGGGCGGCGAGGACGCGGCGTGGTCGGGTGAACCCGTCCCCGGGCTCACGCGTCGACTGAACGGCGCGTTGAACCGGGTGCTCGGCAAGGACCGCACGGCGGACGGCTGGGAGCCGGCCGTGGGCGCGGTGGTGGTGCATGACGTCGTCGTGGCGCCCGCGGGGTTCGACGCCCGCTTCTCCGCGCTGTCCCGCGGCTACCTCTACCGGATCGCGGACACCGTGACCGGTCACGACCCCCTGACCCGGGGGTTCGCGTGGTGGCTGGGGCGGGAGCTGGACGTTCCCGCGATGGACGCCGCCGTGCGCGAGCTGCTGGGGCTGCACGACTTCCTGAGCTTCTGCAAGCCGCGCGAGGGCGCCACCACCGTGCGCGAGCTGCAGCGCGCGGGAGTGCGGCGGGACGGCACGGGGATGATCACGGTGCGGCTCACCGCGGACGCGTTCTGCCACCACATGGTGCGCTCGGTCGTGGGTGCCGTCGTGCGGGTGGGGGAGGGGCGGCGCGCCGCCGCCTGGCCGGGCGAGCGGCTGCGCGCGCGGACCCGGGACGCGTCCGTCGTGATGGCCCCGGCGCACGGGCTCGTGCTGGACGCCGTGGACTACCCCGAGGCGTCCCGGCTCGAGGAGCGAGCGGTGCTCACCCGGGCCCGGCGCGAGGAGGCGTGAGACGATCCGCGCGGGGACGGCGCGGCTCCGAGCGCCCGCTCGTGCGGTGTCCGCGCGCGGCCCCGCGGCGCGGAGCCAGGTGGCACGTGGGGCGGCAATCCGGTAGCATGGGGCGCTGTTGTGCGTGTTCTGCCCCGGTTCACGTGTACCCGCTACGGTCGCTCATGTTGCAGAGCGCACGGCCGAGCGGTGCACCGGGTTGCGGACGCACGGATGCCGCCCGGATCTCACCCGGGCCCCGAAGCACAGCGGAACAGATCGACACGAGTAATCGTGTCTTCACCAGACAAACGAAGGCAGATCAACGTGCGTACGTACACTCCGAAGCCCGGTGACGTCCAGCGTCAGTGGCACGTCATCGACGCCACCGACGTCGTCCTGGGTCGTCTTGCCAGCCAGACCGCAACACTGCTGCGCGGGAAGCACAAGCCGACCTTCGCCCCCCACGTGGACACCGGCGATTTCGTCATCATCATCAACGCGGAGAAGGTGGCCCTGACCGGCGCCAAGCTCCAGAAGAAGCGCGCCTACCGGCACTCCGGCTACCCGGGCGGACTCAAGTCCACCAACTACGCCGAGCTGCTCGCCAAGAACCCCACGCGCGCCGTCGAGAAGGCCGTGAAGGGCATGCTGCCCAAGAACAAGCTGGCCGCCCAGCAGCTGTCCAAGCTGAAGGTGTACGCCGGTGCCGAGCACCCGCACGCGGCGCAGCAGCCCACGCCCTACGAATTCACCCAGGTCGCCCAGTAATTCGGGCCAACGAAGAACACATAAGGAGAATCGTGGCTCAGAACACTGACGAGCAGATCACCGAGGACGTGGAGCTGACCAGCTACACCTCCGAGTCCACCGAGTCCGCCACCGGTGCGGTCCTGTCCGAGCGCCCCGCGCTGACGGTGCCCGGCCAGGCAGTGGGCCGCCGCAAGCAGGCCGTGGCCCGCGTGCGCCTGGTCCCCGGCTCCGGCAAGTGGACCGTCAACGGCCGCAGCCTGGAGGAGTACTTCCCCAACAAGCTGCACCAGCAGGAGGTGAACGATCCGTTCACCCTCCTCGAGCTGCAGGGCGGCTACGACGTGATCGCCCGCATCTCCGGCGGCGGCCCCTCCGGCCAGGCCGGCGCGCTGCGCCTGGGCGTGGCTCGTGCGCTCAACGAGATCGACGCCGAGCACAACCGCCCGGCCCTCAAGAAGGCTGGCTTCCTCACTCGCGACGCCCGCGTCATCGAGCGCAAGAAGGCCGGTCTCAAGAAGGCCCGCAAGGCTCCGCAGTACTCCAAGCGCTAAACACGGGAACGGCCCGGCTCAGCCCAGGCGTTCTCCGACAGGGCCTCGTCCCCCGGCTTCGGCCGGGAGCCGGGGCCCTGCCCCGTGCCCGGGGTGTTTTGCGGGCAACCCACGGATGACGCGGGCGTAAAATGTGAGCCGGAGCACCGTCGCTCCCACCGCACCGTCACGAGAGGGCCCGCATGAGCAAGCAACCGGACCAGCAGCAGGAGAACGCCATCATCGAGAAGGCGGAGGACGAGGCGGCGCAGCACGTCGTCAAGGGCCACGCGGTCCAGGAGGCGCTCAAGAAGGAGCAGCACCGGGTCTCCGTGGTGGAGGACTACGCGGCGGAGCTGGACGAGATCTCCGAACTGGACAAGAAGCTCCACAAGGAGAGCGGGGTCAAGGACTCCCAGGCGTGGAAGATCGGCTACCCGTACGACGAGAAGCTGTCCCGCAAGGAGTACGAGAAGACCAAGCGCGCCCTGCAGATCGAGCTTCTGAAGCTGCAGCTGTGGATCAAGGAGACGGGCCAGAAGCTGCTCATCATCTTCGAGGGCCGTGACGCCGCCGGCAAGGGCGGGGCGATCAAGCGTTTCACCGAGCACATGAACCCCCGCGGGGCGCGTGTGGTGGCGCTGGAGAAGCCCACGGACATCGAGCAGACCCAGTGGTACTTCCAGCGCTACGTGCAGCACCTGCCCTCCGGCGGTGAGATCGTGCTCATGGACCGCTCCTGGTACAACCGCGCGGGCGTGGAGCGCGTGATGGGCTACTGCACCTCCCAGCAGTACTACGAGTTCATGCGCCAGGCGCCCGAGTTCGAACGCATGCTCGTGAACTCGGACACGCACCTCATCAAGTTCTGGTTCTCCGTGACCCGGGCGGAGCAGCTGGCACGGTTCCAGTCCCGGCGGACGGACCCGGTGCGCCAGTGGAAGCTGTCCCCCACGGACGTGGCGTCCCTGGACAAGTGGGACGACTACACCGAGGCCAAGGAGGCCATGTTCTTCTACACGGACACCGGGGACGCGCCCTGGACCGTGATCAAGTCCAACGACAAGAAGCGGGCCCGCCTGGAGGCCATGCGCCACGTGCTCAACCAGTTCGACTACCCCAACAAGGATCGCGAACTCGTGGGCGTGGTGGATTCCAGGATCGTGGGTGGCGCGTCCGACCTCACCGACGACAACGGTGCCAACCCGGACGGGTTCCCGGTGGTGCGTCCGGGCAAGGACTGAGGCGGATGCGCCGGGTTTCCCCAGCGGAGGGCCGTAGGATGATCTGCGATGTCTAGAATCTTTGGAACGGACGGCGTCCGCGGACTCGCGAACGGCCTCCTCACAGCTGAACTTGCCATGGAACTCTCGCAGGCCGCGGCGATCGTCCTGGGTCACCGTCACGCGGAGCACGGAAGGCGCCCCACGGCCGTGGTGGCCCGGGACGGCCGTGCCAGCGGGGAGTTCATCGGGGCCGCGGTCACCGCGGGTCTCGCGAGCTCCGGCGTGGACGTGTACGACGCCGGCGTGCTCCCCACTCCTGCGGCCGCGTACCTGGTGGGGGACATCGACGCCGACTTCGGCGTGATGATCTCCGCGTCCCACAACCCCGCGCCGGACAACGGGATCAAGTTCCTGGCCCACGGGGGCAAGAAGCTCCCCGACGCCGTGGAGGACAGCATCCAGGAGGTCTACGAGTCCAAGGAGTTCGTGCGCCCCACCGGGGCGGACGTGGGCCGCGTGACCCGCCTGTCCGATGCGGAGGACCGCTACATCCTCCACCTCGTGGGAGCGATTCCCCATCGCCTGGACGGGCTGTCCATCGTTCTGGACTGCGCCCACGGGGCGGCCTCGGGTGCCTCGCCGGACGCGTTCCGCGACGCAGGTGCCACCGTGCACGTGATCGGCGCGGAGCCGGACGGGTTGAACATCAACGACGGCGTGGGCTCCACGCACCTGGATCCGCTGAAGCGGGCGGTGCGCGAGCTGGGCGCGGACATGGGCATCGCCCACGACGGCGACGCCGACCGGTGCCTCGCGGTGGACCACACCGGCACCGAGGTGGACGGTGACCAGATCATGTGCATCCTGGCCCTGGCCATGAAGGATGCCGGCACGCTGCGCGAGGACACGCTCGTGGCCACGGTCATGAGCAACCTGGGCCTGCAGCTGGCGCTGCAGGACGCGGGGATCAACCTGGTCCGCACCTCCGTGGGGGACCGCTACGTCCTGGAGTCCATGGTGGCCAACGGCTACAACCTGGGTGGTGAGCAGTCCGGCCACGTGATCATGGCCGACTACGCCACCACCGGTGACGGCCTGCTCACCGGGTTGATGCTGGCCTCACGGGTGGCCCAGACGGGAATGCCGCTGCAGGAACTGGCGCGGTCCATGACCCGGATGCCCCAGGTCATGATCAACGTGAAGAACGTGGACAAGGCGGCCGCGAAGACGAGCGCCCCGGTGCTCGAGGCGGTGTCCCGCACCGAGGAGCGCCTCGGGGAGGAGGGCCGTGTGCTGCTCCGCCCCTCCGGCACCGAACCGGTGGTCCGGGTGATGGTGGAGGCCGCCACCCACGAGGACGCCCGGCGCGAGGCCGAGGAGCTGGTCTCCGTGGTGGAGGGGCACCTGAGTCTGTAGCCGGTCACCTGGTACGGGGCCCGGGGGAGACCTGTCCCGGAGCCCTGTGCCCGCGGGAGAGTCGGCAGTCGGCGCAGAGGGCCCCGCATCCGTGGTGGATGCGGGGCCCTCTGTCGTGAGCTGGGTCGTGGGGGAGGGGTCAGACGGCCGGGCCGGAGTGACGGCCCTCGGTGCGCAGGGCGTCGGGATGGGCCGTGAGCGCGTCGCGGATCTCGGTCAGCAGCACGGTGTTGGGATCCGCGGGCTCCTCGGTGGGTTCGATGCCCATGCGACGGTTGCGGCGCTCGATCATCTTGTTCATGGGCATCACGATGCAGAAGTACACGGCGGCCGCGATGAGCAGGAAGTTGACGACGGCGGTCAGCAGGACGCCGAACTTCAGCTCGTTGCCGCGCAGGGTGACCACGGCGAAGGTGTCGAAGTTGGGGGACCCCACGACGGCGGAGATGGCGGGCATGAGCACGCTCTCCACGAGGGCGTTGACGATCTTGGAGAAGGCGGCGCCGATGATGACGGCCACGGCCAGGTCCATCACGTTGCCCTTCATGATGAATTCTTTGAAACCACTAAGCATGGCGCTCACAGTACAGAGCGTCATCAAGGATCGGGAAATCGGCGGCGTAACCTATCGCGGAACGCATGCGAAAAGCAAAGAGGCTGAGCACTTTTCCCGGCGTGCCCGGCTCAGTTCTTGCGCAGCAGCACCCGACGGATCTTGTGGTCGTGGTCCTTGGAGAGGATGAGCCGCGCCCGGCCCCGGGTGGGGCGGACGTTCTGGACGAGGTTCGGCTCGTTGATCCGGTGCCAGATGTCCGTGGCCACGTCGCGCGCCTCCTCGTCCGTGAGGCTCGCGTAGCGGTGGAAGTAGGACTCCGGGTCCGCGAAGGCGGAGGAGCGCAGCGCGCGGAAGCGGTCCACGTACCAGCTCTCGATGTCCTGGGTGCGGGCATCCACGTAGATGCTGAAGTCGAAGAAGTCGCTCAGTGCCAGGGCCGTGCGCTTGCCGCTCTCCAGCTTGGCGGGGGCGAGGACGTTGAGCCCCTCCACGATCACCACGTCCGGGCGCGTGACCACGACCTCCTCGTCCGGCAGGATGTCGTAGGTCACGTGGGAGTACTTGGGTGCGCGCACCTCGGGGGCCCCGGACTTGATCTCCGAGACGAAGCGCAGCAGCGCGCGGCGGTCGTAGGACTCGGGGAACCCCTTGCGGTCCATGAGTCCCCGCCGCTTGAGCTCGGCATTGGGGTACAGGAAGCCGTCGGTGGTGACCAGCTGGACGTTCGGGGTGGAGGGCCAGCGGGCGAGCATCTCCCGCAGCAGGCGCGCCGTGGTGGACTTGCCCGCCGCCACGGAACCGGCGATCCCGATCACGAACGGGGTGCGTGCGTGGTGCTCCCCGAGGAACGAGTTGGTCGCCGCGTTGAGCTGCGTGGAGGACATGTCGTAGAGCGTGAGCAGCCGGGAGAGGGGCAGGTACACCTCGCGCACCTCGTCCACGTCCAGGCGGTCACCGAGACCGCGCAGGTTCTCGATCTCCTGCGCGGTGAGGGGGACGTCGATCTCGTGCGAGAGACGGGACCACGTCTGGCGGTCCAGCTCCACGAAGGGAGAGACGCGCTGGGAAAGGGGGTGTGTGCTCATGCTCGGACCAGTGTAGGCCCGCGGTGGGGTGGGGAGCGTAGGGCACGATGCGTTTCCGGTACAGTGCTTCGCATGTGTGGAATTGTGGGATATGTGGGCTCAGAGCGTGCTGAGGGGCGGAAGCACACTGCACTCGACGTGATTCTCGAGGGGCTGCGCCGCCTGGAGTACCGGGGGTACGACTCCGCCGGAGTGGCCGTCATCGCGGACGGCGAGGTGGAGTACCGCAAGAAGGCGGGAAAGCTCAGCAACCTGGTGGCGGAGCTCGAGGAGCACCCGCTGCCGGAGTCGACCATCGGCATCGGGCACACCCGCTGGGCCACCCACGGCGGTCCCTCGGACGTCAACGCCCACCCCCACGTGGTGGACGGCGGCAAGCTCGCCATGATCCACAACGGGATCATCGAGAACTTCAGCGAGATCAAGCGTGAGCTGAGCGCACAGGGTGAGAGCTTCGTGTCCGAGACGGACACCGAGGTGGCCGCCGTGCTGCTTGCGCGCACGTACAACGCCCAGCCGGAGGGCCAGAAGGACCTCACGGTGGCCATGCAGGACACCTGCCGCCGCCTGGAGGGCGCCTTCACCCTGCTGGCCGTGCACGCGGACGTCCCGGACCGGGTGGTGGCAGCACGCCGCAACTCCCCGCTCGTGATCGGGCTGGGCGACGGCGAGAACTTCCTGGGCTCGGACGTCTCCGGCTTCATCGACTACACCAGGCGCGCGGTGGAGATGGGTCAGGACCAGATCGTCACCATCACCGCGGACGACTACACGATCGTGGACTTTGAGGGCAACCCGGCGCAGGGCAAGCCCTTCGACATCGAGTGGGACGCCGCGGCCGCCGAGAAGGACGGCTACCCCTCCTTCATGGAGAAGGAGATCCACGACCAGCCCGCCGCCGTGGGGGACACCCTGCTGGGCCGTCTGGACGAGAACGGCAGCCTCACGCTGGACGAGATCAAGATCGACGAGTCGGTCCTGCGCTCGATCGACAAGATCGTGGTGATCGCGTGCGGCACCGCCGCGTACGCCGGTCAGGTGGCGCGCTACGCCATCGAGCACTGGTGCCGGATCCCCACCGAGGTGGAGCTGGCCCACGAGTTCCGCTACCGGGACCCCATCGTGAACGAGAAGACCCTCGTGGTGGCCGTCTCCCAGTCCGGCGAGACCATGGACACCCTCATGGCCGTGCGCCACGCCCAGGAGCAGGGCGCCAAGGTCGTGGCCATCTGCAACACCAACGGCTCCACGATCCCCCGTGAGGCGGACGCGGTGCTCTACACCCACGCGGGTCCGGAGATCGCGGTGGCCTCCACCAAGGCGTTCCTGGCGCAGATCACGGCGGCCTACCTCCTGGGCCTGTACTTGGCCCAGCTGCGCGGCAACAAGTACAAGGACGAGATCGCGTCCCTGCTGACCGAGCTGGAGGCCATGCCCGCCAAGATCCAGCGGGTCCTGGACGAGGTGGAGCCCCAGGTCAAGGAGCTCGCCTCCGGCATGAAGGATGCCGGGTCGGTGCTCTTCCTGGGCCGCCACGTGGGCTACCCCGTGGCCATGGAGGGCGCGCTCAAGCTCAAGGAGATCGCCTACATCCACGCCGAGGGCTTCGCCGCCGGCGAGCTCAAGCACGGGCCGATCGCCCTGATCGACCAGGGCCAGCCGGTGATCGTGATCGTGCCCTCGCCGCGCGGCCGGGACTCGCTGCACGCCAAGGTGGTCTCCAACATCCAGGAGATCCGCGCGCGCGGGGCCGAGACCATCGTGATCGCCGAGGAGGGGGACGAGGCGGTGCGCGAGTTCGCCAACCACGTCTTCCACGTCCCCGAGGCGCCCACCCTGCTGCAGCCGCTGCTGGCGACCGTCCCCCTGCAGATCTTCGCGTGCGAGCTCGCGGGAGCCAAGGGCTACGACGTGGACCAGCCGCGCAACCTGGCCAAGTCCGTCACGGTCGAGTAGACGTCACTCGCCGTCGTCGTCTGTGCGGGCGGGCGACGACGCCGCGGGGTCGCCCGTGCGGGTCGGAGGGCGTGGGTAGGCTGGCCCGCATGATCGTGGGAACCGGCGTGGACATCGTGGACATCGCGCGCTTCGAGGGACAGCTCGCCCGCACGCCGCGGCTGCGCGAGCGGCTGTTCGTGCCGCACGAGCGCGAGCTGCCGCTGCGTTCGCTGGCCGCGCGGTTCGCCGTGAAGGAGGCCGCGGCCAAGGCGCTGCAGGCGCCTCCGGGAATGGTCTGGCAGGACTGCTGGACCACGAACGGCGAGCACGGCGCACCTCGGCTGCACACCACGGGCACCGTGGCCGAGCAGCAGCGGCGCCTCGGTGTGGAGTCCTGGCACGTGAGCATCTCCCACGACGGCGGCATGGCCGTGGCGTTCGTCGTGGCCGAGGGACAGGGAGGAACCCGCGGTGATTGAGGCGTATTCCGGTGACCAGGTGCGCGCTGCCGAGCAGCCGTCGCTGGACGGCGGGCTGGGCGGCACGCTCATGCGGCGCGCGGCCCGCGGTCTGGCCCGGGTGTGCGAGGATCAGCTGAGGCGGGTCAACCCCCAGGGGTTGCTGCGCGGTGGCTCCGCCGTGCTCCTGGTGGGATCCGGCAACAACGGCGGGGACGCGCTCTGGGCCGGCGCCTTCCTGAGAGGTCGGGGCATGGCCGTGACCGCCGTGCTCACGGGCTCGCGGGTCCACCAGGAGGGTCTGGCTGTCCTTCGGCGTGCGGGCGGCAGGGTGCTGCGGCTCGTGGCCGAGGACGACCCGCACGGGGGCGGTGCCACGGAGCTGCCGGCCGACGTCGCCGAGGTTCCCACCACCGCCGTGCCCGGGGTCGTGTCGCTCATGTGCTCGGCGCAGCTCGTGGTGGACGGGATGCTCGGAACCGGTGGTCACGGTGGGCTGCGCGGGCTTCCGGCGCAGCTCGTGACGGCCTTCGCCGCGCGGCGCGACGGCGCGGCTCCACGGGTGAGCGCCACTGTCGCGGAGGGCGCCGCCCACCGATCGGAGAGCACCGCCCGCCGTCCGGGGGGCACCGTCCGCGGGGCGGGCGCCCCGGCGCCGTTCCCGGAACGGACTCCCCGGATCGTGGCCTGCGATCTGGTCTCGGGTGTCTCCGCCGACACCGGCGAGGCCCCGGGGCCGGTGCTGCGCGCACACGCCACGGTGACGTTCGGTGCCGCCAAGACCGGACACGTGGTGGCTCCGGGGGAGCAGGCCGCGGGCGAGCTCAGGGTGGTCCCCATCGGCATCGAGGACGAGCTGGGCGAGGCCGCGGTGCACCGGCTCCAGGCGCAGGACGTCCTCGCAGCGTGGCCGCGTCCCGGGGCCACGGACACCAAGTACACGCGCGGGGTGCTGGGTGTGGTGGCCGGTGCTCCCAGCTACCCGGGTGCCGCGATCATGTGCACCCAGGCGGCCGTGAACGCGGGCGCCGGGATGGTCCGCTTCCTGGGTGACGCCACCGCCCGCGCCATGGTGCTGGCCCGCAGCCCCGAGGTGGTGTGCTCCGACGACCAGCCCTGGGACGTGCACGTCCAGGCCTGGCTGGCCGGACCGGGCGTGGTGGGGGACGAGTCCCAGACCGCCCGGGTGCAGGCCGTGATCGAGGCGCCGGAACCCGCCGTTCTGGACGCGGGCGCGCTCGACGCCGCCGCGCGCTCGGTGGCCGACGCCCGCCTGGGTCCGCACAAGATCCTCACCCCGCACGCGGGAGAGCTCTCGCAGATCTTCGAGTGGCTGCACGGCTTCGGGCTGTGCCCCAGCCGCGTGGAACGCACGGACATCGAGGCGAACCCGCTGCACTGGGCCCGTGAGGCGGCGCGTCTCACCGGGGCCACGGTGCTGCTCAAGGGTGCCACCACGGTGATCGCCTCGCCCGTGGCGGTGACCTCGGCCGGGGGTGGAGACCGTGTCCAATGCGGTGAAGAGAGCGGTTCCCAGGGCGAGGACGGCGTCGGTGCCCCAGCACGCGGCGGAACGGACGCGCGGACGGGCGCGGCGGCGTCGTCCTCCGGGGCGGGCGGGTGCCTGTGCCTGAGCGTGGGGGACGCGAGCCCCTGGCTGGCCACGGCCGGGTCGGGGGACAC
>NZ_PHOA01000060.1 GCF_003687455.1 Kocuria tytonicola
CCGCCCCGCTCACCGCACCGCGCACCGCCACCGAGGTCCCCCAGGAGGACTGACCGGGGCGCGGTTCACGGGGGCCCGGGCGGGATGCGGAGCGAGCGGGGACGTGGTGCACCCCGGCACCCACGACGAGCTGCCGCGGAACCGGCAGCCCGGCCCGCACCCGGGCGCGATGAGCGCTCGGGTGCACGAGGGCCCCGGCGGCCACCACGGGCAGACACGCTCCGCTTCGGGTGGCCGAGCACCGGCAGGAGCTTCAACCCACGATCACGCGGCCCTTCTCGACCTTCACGGGGTAGGGGGTGAGCCCGGTGCTCGCGGGCCCGCCGGTGACGTCCCCGGTGGCCAGGTCGAACACCGAGCTGTGGCACGGGCACACGAACTGCTTCTTGGCCGGGTTCACGGAGCACCCCTGGTGGGGGCACACGGGGGAGTAGGCGGTGAACGTGCCCTCGGTGGGCTGGGCCACCACGGCCTGCACTCCGTCCGTGTCCACGGAGATCCCGGAGCCCACGGGCACGTCCGCCGCCGCGGCAACATCGGTGGGGGAATTCGGGCCACTGGGGGAGGCGGCGCCGTCGGTCTTCTCACCGCCGCCGCCGCACGCGCTGAGCGTCACGGCTCCCACGGCGGCCGCGCCCACGATCCCGACCGCGCGACGTCGTGAGGGGCCGGGGGAGCCCGCGGCGGGCGCGGTGCCCGTGACCGCGTCCGGTTCCTCGGCGGAGCGCGGGACGGCGGTGTGCTGGTGCTCGGACATGGCGGCGAGTCCTCTCTCGGTGCGGTCCACTTCATCCTAGAGCGCAACGGCCACCCGGTGGCGAGCGGGGTAAACCGCGCGTGCACGGGGATTTACTCAGTACCATGAGGAACAGCAGCGGGCCGGTACGATCCGGTTCGCGAAGCACACGAGGGAGGCACCATGATCAAGCGGTTTGCATTTGTGGCCGGTTTCGGAATCGGCTTCGTGGTCGGATCGGCGTCCGGCCGCAAGAGCTACGAGTCCCTGCGCGAGAGCGCCATCAACACCTGGAACGACCCCAAGGTCCAGGCCAAGGTCTCCGAGGGCACGGACTGGGTCAAGTCCGAGGTTCCCGTGGTGGGCGAGAAGATCGCCGAGAGCGCCCAGAAGGCCACCGAGACCGTCACCACCAAGGCGTCCGAGGGCGCCGCGGCGGTCAAGGGCAAGGCCCAGGACGGTGCCGCCTCGGTCAAGGAGAAGGCGCAGAACTCCTCCTCCCACGGCACGGACGCCAAGCTCCCCAAGCCCGCGACCACCGAGAAGGACGTGGACATGGAGCCGGCGCACCCGGTGCCGGACGCCAAGGACATGAAGAAGTGATCCACCCGCGGCCCCGCTGACCGGGGCCGCGCACGGCGACGGCCGCACCGCACACCCCGGGGTGTGCGGCCGTCGTCGTCACGTGAGGGGCGGGCGCAGGATCACTCCTGCGGCTCACCGGCCCTGTCCGCCCGGCGCCGGGCGCGCAGCTCACGCCACGCCGCGCCGATCACGGGGGCCACGCGCTCCACCTGCCACGGCCGGGCGCCGAGCTCCCGCAGCCGCTCCGCCACGGCGTCGTCGGACGTGGAGCGCGGGGGCTGCCAGCAGAACCGCCGCAGCAGCTCGGGGGTCAGCAGGTTCTCGGTGGGCAGCCCCAGCTCGTCGGCGAGGGCGGCCACGGCGGGCTTGACCACCTTGAGCCGCGCGGAGGCCTCGGGCCGCTTGGTCTCCCAGCCCTTGACGGGCGGCAGGTTCGTGGACGGGATCGTGGCGGGCACGGGCTCCTCCGTGAGACGTGCCTCCTGCACCGCAGCGAGCCAGCGGGGGGCCTCGCGGGACGCGAGCCGGCCGTGGAAGCCGGGGGTGCCCATCAGTTGCGGCACGGTGCGCGGCATGGCGTTCGCCGCCGCCACGATGGCGGCGTCGGGCAGCAGCCGTGTGGGGGCGATGTCCTTGTGCCGGGCCAGGGACTCCCGTGCGAGCCACAGGTTGCGCACGGCAGTGAGCTTGCGCCTCCCGCGCACGTTGCCCAGGCCGTGGGTGCGCCGCCAGGGGTCCTGACGGGGCGCGGGAGGAGCGGCCGTGCGCACGTGCTCGAACTCCTGCAGCGCCCACTCCAGCTTGCCGTCCTGGACGAGGCGCTCCTCGGTGGCCCAGCGCAGCTGCACCAGCACCTCCACGTCCAGTGCCGCGTAGTTGAGCCAGTCGGTGGGCAGTGGTCGCTGGGACCAGTCCACCGCGGAGTGCTCCTTGGAGAGGGTGAAGCCCAGCAGCTCCTCGGTCATCGAGGCCAGCCCCCCCTTGCGCAGCCCGAGCAGCCGCCCGCCGAGCTCGGTGTCGAACAGGGCGTCCGGGCGCATGTCCAGCTCCGCGAGGCACGGCATGTCCTGGGTGGCGGCGTGGAGCACCCACTCCACCCCTCGCAGCGCCTCGTTCACCTGGGCGAGCGACCCCACGGCCTCGGGGTCGATCAGGATGGTGCCGGCTCCCTCGCGGCGCAGCTGCACCAGGAAGGCGCGCTGGCCGTAGCGGAAACCGGAGGCCCGCTCCGTGTCGATGGCCACGGGACCGCTCGCGGCGGCCAGCTGCTCCGCCGCGCGGGTCAGACCGCGGGCGGTGTCCACCACGCGGGGAATGCCCTCCGCGGGGCCGTTGAGGTGCACGGTGGCGGGGACGGCGAGGTGCTCGAAGCCGGGCACCACGATGTCGGACGGCCCCGGTTCACGAGCGGGAGTCGGATCGTTGGCTGTGCTGTTGATGTGATGTTCCTCGAACGCTGGCGTGACGGCCGCGGACCTGGCTCCGCGGTGCCGCACGGGCTGACTTGACGGTGCGGTACTACCTATACGTATGCCACACCTTCGTGGTGCGGCGGAAGTCCTGCGGCTGTGCACAGGACGTGCGTCCACGCACGCAGGTGGGATTCGGCCCAGTGCGGTGCTCCGCCCTGGGGTGGCTGCGGAACGGGGGTCCAGGACGCCCTGACCTCGACCTGCGCGACGTCGGCGCGGTCGGTGAGGCTCCCGTAGTGCCGTTCCACGGTGCGGGACGCGGTGCCGCCCTCCGCGGTGAACAGGGCGCCGTGCTCTCCGAGGGTGTCCGTGAGCCACGCCCAGCTGACGTCGGTGAGCAGCTCGTCGCGGCCCATCTCGGTGTCCATGCGGGACCGGAACCAGCTCACGATCCGGAAGGGTCCCTGCCACGGTTGGGGACAGGACTCGTCGTAGAGCACCACGAAGCGACCGGAGGCGGGCGCCTCTCGGGGCCCGGCGGCGTCGTGCGCCCGGGCCGCGCGCGGGGACAGGCTGCGCCCCACCTCCGCCGCGAAGGAGATCGCGTGCGGTGCCAGACCGCGGGGCGGGGCGATGCGGCTGAGCGTGATCTCGGGGCGGAACCGGGCAGACTCCAGGGCCCGCACGACTGCGCGAAACACGTCCGGAGTGCTCTTCAGCTCGGTTACCGCTCCCACAAGGTCACAGTAACCACACTGATCACCATCGGTGCGTGTTTGGCATCGTGTCGTCACTGGGGGTCACCGGGGCCGCGGCCCCGGGCCGTGCGGGGAGTCAGGACGCCGGAACCAGGCGCAGCGAGACCGAGTTCATGCAGTAGCGCAGGTCCGTGGGCGTCCCGTAGCCCTCGCCCTCGAACACGTGTCCCAGGTGCGAGTCGCACGTGGCGCACCGGACCTCCACACGCTTCATGCCCAGCGTGGTGTCCTCGATGTAGCGCACCCGGTCCTCCGCGAGCGGCGCGAAGAACGAGGGCCACCCGCAGTGCGATGCGAACTTGGTCTCGGAGCGGAAGAGCTCGGCCCCGCACGCACGGCACTCGTAGACGCCCTCGGTGGTGGTGTCCACGTACTCACCCGTGTGCGGCGGCTCGGTCCCGGCCTGGCGCAGCACCTGGTACTCCATCGGCTCCAAAGCCTCCCGCCACTGCGCATCCGTGCGCGCGGCCGCGGCCTCGGGGCTCAGCGGCCGCTTCTCCTGCTGCGCGTGCGCCGCGTCGTTCTCGTGCACGGTGTGCCTCCCTGTTCATCGGTGGTTGTCGTGCCTGTGCAACCACGGGGCGGCCGGGGTTATGCCCGCGGGCCACCCTCGGGGGAGGGTCCGGCGTGCCAGAATGGCGCCATGACTCGGCTCACGCCCTCCCCGCAGGACTCGGAATCCGCACGCTCCTGGCAGCACGGCGCGCTCGTGGGTGCGGCCGCGGGACTCGGTGCGGCCTCCGCCGCGTTCGCCATCTCGGGCGGTGCCGCCGCGCTCGTCGCTCGGCACGTGGTCACGCCGTCCTCCCGGCCCGGCAACGTGACGGTGCTCAAGCTGGAGAAGGACCCCCACTCGGGTCTGGACCTCGTGACCCTTCCCGCCACCTCGGACACCCGGGTGGCCGGGACCTACGCCCTGCGCTTCGACGACGGCGCGGGGCTCGCCCGGATCGGCTTCATCGTGCGCCAGACCGGTGGCACGGTCACCCGCGTGGTGGAGCGCGTCTACCGCGGGGAGCTCTCGGTGGGTGCGCGCGGCTGGTGGACCGGCACGGTGTACGCGCGCCCCTCGGACGCCGGTCTCGCCTACGGCAAGGTGGAGATCACGACGCCGCTCGGACCGGCCCCCGCGTGGCTCGTGCCGGGTGACGGGGACACGGCCCGTGCCCACCACACGGGGACCTGGGCCGTGATGGTGCACGGCCGCGGGGCGCAGCGGCCCGAGTGCATCCGCGGGGCACGGGGGGCCCACCAGCTGGGGCTGCACTCGCTGATCCTCTCCTACCGCAACGACCAGGAGGCACCCACCACCGAGGACAACAAGTACGGCCTCGGGTTCACCGAGTGGGAGGACGTGCAGGCGGGCATCGAGTACGCACTCGAGCACGGCGCCTCGGACGTGGTGCTGTTCGGGTGGTCCATGGGCGGGGCGATCGTGCTGCGCACCACGGAGCTCACGCGCCACAGGGACCGGGTCCGGGCGCTCGTGCTCACCGGCCCGGTGGTGGACTGGTACGAGCTGCTCGCGCACCAGACCCGAGTGCACCGCATCCCGCGCCGCGTGGGGCGCCTGGCCGCGGACATGATCTCCCACCGCCTGGGCCCCCGGGTCACGGGGCTCGCGGCCCCTGTGGACCTGCATGCACTGGACTGGCTCTCCCGGTGGCAGGACATCACCACGCCCACGCTGATCCTGCACTCCACGGACGACGAGGTGGTGCCCGTGGCGGGGTCCGTGAAGCTCGCGGACCTCAACCCGCACGTGGACTTCGTGGGGTTCTCGGGTGCGCGGCACACCAAGGAGTGGAACATCGACCGCAAGCGCTACGAACGCGCGATGGGGGACTGGCTCGCCGCGGTGCTGCGGGACGGGGCCTGAGTCCCGGCCGAGCGCCGTCGTACGCAGACGCAGAGACCCCCGGACGCGCGGCGGGCCGGGGGTCTCTGCATGGCGGACGCCGCGGCCGCGAAGCGTTCCGGTCCCTGCGCCCGCGGCGTCGGCGTCAGCCGGCCTGCAGCGCGGTGATCTGGTGCTTGACGCGCCCCAGCATCGCGGACATCCCGCGCATCCGCAGCGGGGAGACCAGCTTGGTGAGTCCGAAGCGCTCCGGGAGGTCGTCCGGCACGGCGAGCACCTGCTCCGCCGGGAGCCCGTTGAGACCCTCGTGCAGGATCGACGCGAACCCGCGCGTGGTGGGTGCCTCCGCCGGGGCGGAGAAGAAGAGCGAGACCGGGGCCTCGGGCCCGCTGCCCTCCAGCTCCACCGCGAGGAAGAGCGGGGACTGGCACTCCGTCACCTGCTCAAGCTCCTCCGGGTGCTCGCCCAGCCGCGCGGGCAGCTCCGGGAGCGAGCGGGAGAACTCCAGCAGCAGCTGCAGCTTGTCCGGCTCGGGAACCTCGTGGAACTCGGTGACGAGCTCGGCCAGCTGGGCGGGAAGCTCCTGCGCGCTCACCGGGCGGCTCCCGGGACCTCGCCGCGCGCCTCGCCCTGGGCCACGGGCACGCGCACGGCGTTGCCCCACTCGGTCCAGGAGCCGTCGTAGTTGCGCACGTTCTCGAATCCCAGCAGGTGGGTGAGCACGAACCAGGTGTGGGAGGAGCGCTCACCGATGCGGCAGTAGGCGATGACGTCCTCGCCCGGGGTCAGCCCCACCTCGTCCAGGTAGATCGCCTCGAGCTCCGCGCGGGACCTGAACGTCCCGTCCTCGGCGGCCGCGCGTGCCCAGGGCACCGACGCCGCGGTGGGGATGTGCCCGCCGCGCAGCGTGCCCTCCTGCGGGTAGTCGGGCATGTGGGTGCGCTCGCCCGTGTATTCCTGGGGGGAGCGCACGTCGATCAGCGGGGTGGTGCCCAGCGCCTGCAGCACGTCCTCCCGGTAGGCGCGGATCGGGGCGTCCTCGCGCTGCACCACGGGGTAGTCGGTGGGCGTGACCTCGGTGGCGTCGGTGGTGAGCTCGCGGCCCTCCGCGATCCACTTGTCCCGGCCGCCGTCCATGAGCCGGACGTCCTCGTGGCCGAACAGCGTGAACACCCACAGGGCGTAGGCGGCCCACCAGTTGGACTTGTCGCCGTAGACCACCACGGTGTCCTCGCGGGAGATGCCCTTGTGGGACATCAGCGCGGCGAACGCCTCGCCGTCCACGTAGTCGCGGGTCTCGGTGTCGTTGAGGTCCGTGTGCCAGTCCACCTTCACGGCTCCGGGCACGTGGCCCGTCTCGTAGAGCAGGACGTCCTCGTCGGACTCGACCACGACGACGCCCGGGTCGTCGGTGTGCTCCGCCACCCACTGGGTGGAGACCAGCCGCTGCGGGTGCGCGTACTGCGCGAAGGCCTCGTTGTGCTCTGCTTCTGCCGCCATGAAGACGTCTCCTTGTCCTGGTGCTGTCCTGTCCCGGTGGTGCCGGGGGCGGCGCACGCCGGGGCGTGCGCATCTCGGTTCCCAGCGTAGTGGTGCGGCCGTGGGCCGTGCATGCCGGGTGGTCCTCGTTCGTCACGCCCGCGTGTGGTGTTCACCACCGGCTGAGCCGCGCGGACGTGCCGACGGGGCCGCGCGGCGCGCCGGGTAGCATCGGGGAGAGAACGGGGCGAGCCACGCCCCACCGTCCGTCGAGAGCGGGACCGGTGACCGGGGAGCTGCCCACGCGAGCGGCGCGCCCGGTGCCGGCCGGGAGGCCCTGTCACGTGAGCACGCACATCGAACACCTGGTGGAGCGCAATCCGCGCGTCTCCGCGGAGGACCTGCTGGCCGGGTTCCGACCTTCCGAGCGCTTCGGGGAGGTGTCCTTCGACACCTACCGCCCTGACCCCTCCCAGCCCTCCCAGGCCGAGGCCGTGGAGAAGCTGCGGGCGTTCGCGGCCAGCGTGTCCGGGCGCGGCACGCAGGGCGGTGGCGGTTTCTTCGCCAAGCTCTTCGGCGGGTCGAAGGCACCGGTCGCGGCCCAGGGGATCTACCTGGACGGCGGGTTCGGTGTGGGCAAGACCCACCTGCTCGCCTCCCTGTGGCACGCCGTGCCGGGGCCCAAGGCGTTCGGCACGTTCGTGGAGTACACCAACCTGGTGGGTGCCCTCACGTTCCGGCGCACCGTGGACGCGCTGAAGGAGTACTCGCTCGTGTGCATCGACGAGTTCGAGCTGGACGATCCCGGGGACACGGTGCTGATGTCCCGACTGATGCGCGAGCTCGCGGATGTGGGCGTCAAGCTCGCGGCCACGTCCAACACCCTGCCCGGCTCGCTGGGGGAGGGGCGGTTCGCCGCTCAGGACTTCCAGCGGGAGATCCAGGTGCTCTCCTCGCAGTTCGAGGTGGTGCGCATCGACGGCGAGGACTACCGCCACCGCGGGCTTCCGGAGGCCCCGTCACCACTGGCCGACGACGCCGCGCTCGACGCCGCCGTGGAGCAGCACTTCGCGGGTCGTCGGGTGGCCGTGGACGACTTCGACGCACTCGTGGACCAGCTCTCCCGGGTGCACCCCTCCCGCTACCGGGCGTTCATCGCGGACCTGGACGCCATTGCGTGGCGCGGGGTGCGCACGATCGACCAGCAGGCCGTGGCGCTGCGCTTCGTGGTGCTCGCGGACCGGCTCTACGACCGCGACCTCCCCATCCTCTCCACGGGCGTGCCCTTCGACCGGGTGTTCACGGAGGAGATGATGGCCGGCGGGTACCAGAAGAAGTACTACCGCGCCGTCTCCCGCCTCACCGCACTGGCGCGGGAGGCCGACGAGGCCTGAGGCGGTCCGCCGGCCCTGCCGAGCACCCCGCCCGGGCAGCATCGTCGGGCACCGGGCACCGGGCACCGGCCACCGGCCACTGTGCCCGGGGTCGACGACGTCCGAAGCGCCGGTCATGAAAACGGGGGCCCCTTCCGTGAGGAAGGGGCCCCCGTTGCCCTGCGGGGGGCGAGGTTTTACTCGTTGCCACCGAGGTGGTCGCGCACGGCGTCCTGGCCCTGGTCGACCTGGCCCTCGAACTTGCCGCCGGTCTTCTCGTCGACGGCGTCCCCGGCCTTGTCGACGCCCTCCTTGACCTTGTCCTGGTGGTCGCCCGCCAGGTCCTTGGCCTTGTCCGCGAGTCCTCCGAAGTCAGGCATGATCTGTCTCCTTCCGATTGCTGAACCAGCCCGGTTGCGGGTCGGCAGGTTCCCATCCTGCACGCCGGGGCGCTCGCTGGAAAGGGCCTCGCACAACCGTTCGCCGTGAGGGAAACCGGGAGTGGCACCACGGAGATCCGTCGGCGGGGGTGGTGGGGGCGTGGAGTATCCTGAGAGTCCTTTTCCACGAGGACGGCGACCGGTGCCGCGCCCCGCGCGCACCGCTTCCCCGAGCGACCGCCCCGCCCCCAGCACGCTCAGCACCCCTGAGAACTGCATCCACGAAGGAGCCAGTGCGCACCATGACCACCGAACAGGTCGAACTGCTCCGCCACCCGGCGGAGGCCATCAACTGGAACCGCGTCCAGGACGAGAAGGACACCGAGGTCTGGGACCGTCTGACGTCGAACTTCTGGCTGCCCGAGAAGGTGCCGCTGTCCAACGACGTCCAGTCCTGGAAGACGCTCAGCGCCGAGGAGCAGGACCTCGCCATGAAGGTCTTCACCGGCCTCACGCTGCTGGACACCATCCAGGGCACCGTGGGCGCGGTCTCCCTCATCCCGGACGCCAAGACGCTCCACGAGGAGGCGGTCTACACGAACATCGCCTTCATGGAGTCCGTGCACGCCAAGTCCTACTCCTCGATCTTCTCCACGCTGTCCTCGATGAAGCAGATCGACGAGGCGTTCCGGTGGTCCCGTGAGAACGAGTACCTCCAGCGCAAGGCGGACATCGTCCTGTCCTACTACAAGGGCGACGACCCCCTGAAGAAGAAGGTGGCCTCCACCCTGCTGGAGTCGTTCCTGTTCTACTCCGGGTTCTACCTGCCCATGTACTTCTCCTCCCACGCCAAGCTCACCAACACCGCGGACCTGATCCGGCTGATCATCCGCGACGAGGCCGTGCACGGGTACTACATCGGCTACAAGTACCAGAAGGGCCTGCTGCTGGAGACACCGGAGCGTCAGCAGGAGCTGAAGGACTACACCTACGACCTGCTGGACGAGCTCTACGAGAACGAGGTGGCCTACGCCGAGGCCCTCTACGACTCCGTGGGCTGGACCGAGGACGTCAAGAAGTTCCTGCACTACAACGCCAACAAGGCGCTGAACAACCTGGGCTACGAGGCGCTGTTCCCGCGCGAGATGACGGACGTCTCCCCGGCCATCCTCTCCTCGCTGTCCCCGAACGCGGACGAGAACCACGACTTCTTCTCCGGCTCGGGCTCCTCCTACGTGATCGGCAAGGCGGTGAACACGGAGGACGAGGACTGGGACTTCTGATCCGGTTCCACCCGCAGCGGTTCTGCGCACTCGAAGGCCGTCACGTCACCGCGTGGCGGCCTTCGCCGTCCCCCAATGTGCGACTGTGACCGCTGCGGGGCGGTACCTAGACTTGAGAGCGCTAGGGGAGAGCGTCCCCGTTGCCCGCAGAACGTTCCGGGGGGGATCGTCAGGGCGGTGGGGCAGGGTTGACGCCGCGGTGGGGGTGACTCCGTTCGCACCCACCGCGGCAGACTTTCACAGGGGGCTGAGACATCATGCGTGCTGCTGCGATCGTGAGATCCGCGCTGTCGGTGGCCGAGCTGACGGCACTGAACCAGCTGATGCGTGGAACGGGAACCGTGGAGGGCTTCGAACGGGAACTCGTGACCCGGGTGTACACCGGGGCGATGGGATGGGTCCGGGAGCTCGAGGGCAGTGAGCTGACCCGTGACCAGCGCAAGCGGTGGAACGCCGCGGTGCGCTACGTGGACCGGTACGTGTCCCGCGGGGGCGTCACCATGACGTGCCGCCCGCTGCACTCGCTGAACCAGTCCCGCGATCTGCTGGCGGACCACCGCGTGCTCAAGACGGCCATCGTGGCCGCCGCGGCGCACGGGCCGGTGACCTACCCCCGGCGTCGACCCGCGGGCGTGCAGCGCTCCGGGTCCGAGCACCGGGCCGCCGCGCAGCTGGCCACCACCGGCGCCTGAACCGCGTCCGCCGGGCAGCACCGCCGGCTGGACTAGAGTTGGCGCCAGCATGAAACTCATACGTCAGCGCGAGTCCCTGGGTGCCGAACAGGACTACCGCCGCGCCCTCACCATCCTGGATGCCGCCCGCGGCGGCGCCACCGAACCCGTCCTGCGGGTGTACCAGCCGCGCCCCACCGTGGCGTTCGGCCGCCGGGACGAGCTGAACCCCGGCTTCGCCCGTGCGCGTCAGGCCGCGCTCGATGCCGCGTTCACACCGCTCGTGCGCCGGGTGGGTGGCCGTGCCGCGGCCTACCACGGCGGGTGCCTCGTGATCGACCACGTGGAGCCGGACCCGGATCCCAAGACCGGGATCCAGGACCGCTACCGGTTGTTCGGGGACATGGTGGTGGCCGCGCTCGAGGAGCTCGAGATCCCCGCCCAGGTGGGTGAGATCCCGGGGGAGTACTGCGCGGGCGAGTACAGCGTGCACGCACCGGGCACGGCCGCGGACCCGCAGCAGCCCGTGAAGCTCGCCGGGACGGCGCAGCGCGTGGTGGCCGGCGCGTGGTACTTCTCCACGGTGGTCGTGGTGGCGGAGTCCGAGCCCCTGCGCGGCGTCCTGGAGGACGTCTACGCGTGCCTGGGCGTGCCGTGGGAGCCCGCCACGGCCGGGTGCGTCGCGGACGTGCGGCCCGGGACCACGGTGGCCGAGGTCGAGGACGCGCTCATGGGCGTGTACGACCGCTACGCCACCTACATGGGCAACGGCCCCGTGACCGGGGCCGCCGGCACGGCCTGACCCGGCACACCAGACGACCCGGCAACCAGACTCAGGAGGAGCGCACCGTGTGCGGACGCTACGTGATCGCGAGGACCCCCGGGCAGCTGGCCCTGCCCTTCGACGCCCGCGTGGACGACTCCATCGCGGACTCCGCGGCGCCCAACTGGAACGTGGCACCCACCCACACGGTGCCCGTGGTGCTCGAGCGCCTCGCGGAGGACGGCCAGCTGCTCACGGAGGTCCACGCGGCCCGCTGGGGGCTCGTGCCCTCGTGGGCCAAGGACGTCTCGGTGGGTTCCAAGATGTTCAACGCGCGCTCCGAGACCGTCATGGAGAAGCCCTCCTTCCGGGCGGCCGTCACCGCGCGGCGCTGCGCGGTCCCCGCGGACGGCTACTACGAGTGGAGGGCCCCGGACACGGGGCACGGAAAGAAGCAGCCCTACTTCGTGCACCCGCAGGACGGCGCGCCCATCTGGTTCGCCGGCATCTACGAGTGGTGGCGCGTACCCGGTGACGCGGCAGCAGCCGTGCGCGGGGAGCAGACGCGGCCGGGCCGCGCCGCATCGCAGGACGACGCCGCGGGGCAGTGGCTGCTCTCGTGCTCGATCCTCACGCGCGAGGCGCCCGACGCCCGTGACGAGAATCCCCACCTCGCGGCCCTCGGCGCCCTGCACCACCGGCTGCCCGCGGGCATGGACGAGGGCACCGCCCGGGAGTGGATTGCGCCGGACAAGGACAAGGAGCACACGCGCGCGCTCGTGGACCGGGTGGTCGCCCAGGCGTTCGAGGTCGCCTCGGGGTGGCGCATGCACCCGGTCTCCCCGGAGGTGGGCTCGGTCGCGAACCAGGGGGCCCACCTCGTGGAGCCGCAGGAGCCGCTGTTCGCCTGACGCCGCTCGGCCGCGCGACGCACCGCTTCCTCCCGGGTGCGGGGCCGCGGCCCGTGGTCAGTGTGCCCAGCCAGCAGAGGCGGGCCACCCCTCGCGCTCGCGGGGACGGCGGACCGCGTCACCGGGCGTGGCCCCGTGTCGGCTCCCGTTGCTTCCCGGCGGGCCGGAAGCAACGGAGCGCGGCTTGCGGACCTACAGTGGGAGTCATCAGGACGGACACGAGATGCACGGACCGGGGGCCGACATGGTGGAACTGGGCAGGAACCTGAGCGAAGACGCGCGCTGGCTGATCGGATTCCTCCGCGCGGCGGGCGGCGCGGTGGTGGCGAGCAACAGCGGCACCGGGTACCCCGAGTCCGCGTACGTCAACATCGCGGTCACGGACTCGGCGCGCATCGTGTTCGGCACCAACGCGGCGTCGCGCAAGTTCGAGAACATCAGCTCGGATCCGCGGCTGTCCATGGTGGTCATGCGCGACGGCCGGGACGAGGTGCAGCTCGAGGGGGAGGCCCGCGTCCTGGTGGACTCCGAGGCCGCGGCGGCCGGTGAGACCCTCGAGGCCCAGCACCCCGGCGCCACCGACACCCACGACCCGCAGAGCCTGCGTCTCGTGGAGGTGAGTGTGCGGTGGGCACTGCACACGGACGTCTCGCAGGAACCGCCGGTGCGCGCAGAACTCAGCCTACGCTGAGCGGGCGTCCGGGCGGCGCGGGGAGCACGGCACGGACTGCCCGCGGAGGCCACTCGGGGTAACGAGCCTCAGAGCTCGTCGTGCTCGGGGGTCCAGCGGTTGAAGTCGAGGGTGAGGTAGAGCGCGAGCGCCGCCGAGTTGTCCTCGGGGATCCGCACGCAGACCTCCTCGTAGCCGCTCTCGTGCAGGGCGGCCATCACCTGGCGCACGAGCTGCTCCGCGAGACCGCGACGGCGGTGGGAGGAGGCGGTGAAGAGCTCGAAGAGGTAGGGGGCGTCGGGCAGCGTGGTGTCCCGGCGGCGCTCCAGGACGATGGCCGCGGCCACGGGGTGGCCCTGCTCGTCCTCGACCAGCTGGGACTGCTCCGCCAGGAACGGACCGTAGGCGCCCTCGAACGCGTCACGGATGACGGCCTCGGCGCGCTCCTGCGAACCGCCCTTCTCGGTGCCGTACGCCTCCAGCAGCAGCTGTGCGAGAGCGGCGGCGTCGTCCTGGGTCACGGAGCGGCTGGGCGTGGTGACCTGCCGGGTGGTGGGCGCCGTCCGGGCGATCAGGGTGATGTTTCCAGTCATCGTGGCCTCCCACGGGTCGGTGCGGAACGAACTCGATCGTGCCCCCAGAGTAGCCGAGAACACCTCCGGATCCGTGGGAGGGCTACCGTGGGGTACGGACCGTCGGGCCCGCCGCCGCCCCCGCGCGCCGCGGTGCGGTGTGCGGCGGTGACCACGACGACGCCCGGCACGCCCGGGCACCCCGGCCTCCGTGCGGGGCCGGCCCCACCGCGGCAGCGAGGAGAACGAGAACCATGACGCAGCACACCGAGACCACCTCGACCCCCGAGGGGGAGACCGCCCGGATCTGCCGGGAGCTCATCCGCTTCGACACGTCCAACTACTCCAGCGGCGAGGCCGAGGGGGAGCGGCAGGCCGCCGAGTACGTGGCCGAGCTGATCCAGGAGGTGGGCCTGGAGACCCAGTACTTCGAGTCGGCTCCGGGTCGGGCCAACGTGTTCACGCGGCTGGAGGGCTCGGACCCCACGGCGGACGCGCTGCTGGTGCACGGCCACCTGGACGTGGTGCCCGCGATGGCGCAGGACTGGTCCGTGGACCCGTTCGCCGGGGAGCTGAAGGACGGCATGATCTGGGGCCGGGGTGCGGTGGACATGAAGGACATGGACGCCATGATGCTGTCCGTCCTGCGGCACATGCGGCGCACCGGAACCGTGCCGAAGCGCGACATCGTCTTCGGGTTCTTCGCGGACGAGGAGGCCGGGATGCGCTACGGCTCCAAGTACATGGTGAACGAGCACCCCGAGGTCTTCGAGGGCGTCACGGACGCGCTGAGCGAGGTGGGCGGCTACTCCACCACCATCGGCGGGCGCCGGGCCTACCTGCTGCAGACCGCCGAGAAGGGCCTGCTGTGGCTCACGCTGCACGCCCAGGGGCAGGCCGGACACGGCTCCGGGCTGCACGAGGACAACGCCGTGACCACGCTGTCCCGCGCGATGGCGAACATCGGCGAGTACACGTGGCCCGTCGAGCTGACCAAGACCACCCGGGCGTTCCTGGACCACGTCACCGAGCTCACCGGCGTGGAGTTCGACCCCCAGAACCCCCAGCAGCTGCTGCGGGAGCTCGGGGACGTGGCCCGGTTCGTGGGCGCCACGCTGCAGAACACCTCCAACCCCACGGTGCTCGACGGCGGGGACAAGACCAACGTGATCCCGGGTTCCGCCCAGGGCGCGGTGGACGTGCGCTTCCTGCCGGAGCAGAAGGAGCACGTGCTGGCGAAGCTTCAGGAGCTCGCGGGGGACAAGGTGCGGATCGAGGCGGAGTTCACGGACATCGCCCTGGAGGTCCCCTTCTCCGGCACCGTGGTGGACGCCATGGTGGCGGCCCTGGAGGCCGAGGACCCGGACGCCGTGGTGCTGCCCTACATGCTGGGGGCCGGCACCGACAACAAGTCCCTGTCCACTTTGGGCATCACGGGCTACGGTTTCGTGCCCCTGCAGCTGCCGGACGGGCTGGACTTCACGGGCATGTTCCACGGCGTGGACGAGCGCGTTCCCGTGGCCTCCCTGGAGTTCGGCTCGCGCGTGCTGGACCGGCTGCTGCGCTCGTACTGAGCGGCACGCCGCTGTCCGGACGACGACGCCGCGCCGCCACGTCCTGGCCACCGATCGAACACCGCACGACCGTCTGATCGAACAC
>NZ_PHOA01000061.1 GCF_003687455.1 Kocuria tytonicola
CGTGTAAAGCGTGCTTGACTGCAGTCAAGCACGCTTTACACCATTCAGCAGGAGGACGACATGACCCCCAGGACCCAGACCACAGGCAGGGCGCCCGCCGGTGCCTACGCGCTCATGCTCGCCATGGCGCTCGTCGGCGCAGCTGCCGTCGGAGGGGTTGCCTCCCTCGCCCGTCCGGAGAATCCCTGGCTGGCCTTCGCCGTCTTTGCGGGGTGCACTCTGGCGCCCATGGCGATGCTCGGATGGTTCGTGTTCGTCTCCAGGTACACGGTGCAGGAGGAACCACATGCAGAGGACGGTGTGGAGCACCGCTGGTACGAGCAGGCGACCTCCGGCGCCTTCCACGACATCATCACGCTGGGCGGCATCGCCCTGCTGGTCCTGTCCGTCTCCCAGCTGGAGGTCTCCGGATCCACCGTGCTGCTGTGGGTGCTGATCCTGGCGGTCGCAGACGTGGCGGTGCGGGACCAGGTGCTCAAGCGCCGTGCAGTCCAGTGAAGAACCACATTGCGGAAGAGCGGGCCAAAAGGCAGTGGTCCCAGGCGTCGCTCGCGGAACGGCTGGGGGTGTCCCGGCAGACGGTGATCTCCATCGAACGCGGACGCTTCGACCCGAGCCTGCCGCTGGCGTTCCGGCTGGCGGGAGTCTTTGGGTGTCGGATTGAGGAGCTGTTCGTGCCTGGGGAGTAGCGGTAGCGCTCACTAGCTCGGAGCTGAGCGTGTGTTCTAAAATCGCACACATGACCATGACGACGGAGTATCTGGGTCAACGTATCGCCGAGGCCCGCACTCGAGCCTCCCTGACTCAGTCCCAGCTCGCGCAAGGGGTGGGCCTCGATCGTTCGGTCCTTGCCAAGATCGAATCCGGCGCCCGCCGAGTTAGTGCGCTGGAGTTGAATCGCATCGCTCAGACCGTGGGGGTTCGGATTGAGTCTCTTCTACGGGAGCAGGTGCCCGCGGTAGTAAGTCACCGGAACCTCGCGGATCCTGGTGCGGCCTCCCCAATGATTGATGCGGAAGTCAGTCAACGGGTGGAGGCCGTGGAGCTACTCACGCGCTTGGATACGTCCTTCACGCTCCCCTCGATGCCCGTACATGCGATGCCGACCGCTCCGGAGGAAGCCGAAGCCCTGGCCGGGGAGGCGCGCACGGCACTCGGCGTCCCTGCGGGAGGACCGCTCAAGGGTTTGGGGGAGCGTGTCTCGTGCGTCGGATTGATGCCGTTCGTGGTGGATCTGGGTTCGGAATCCGCCGATGCTGCCACGGTCCTTCTTGCGTCCGGGGCGGTCACGGTGATTAACGGCCATTTGGCGCCGGGACGCCGTCGTCTGGCACTTGCCCACGAGGTGGGGCATGCCCTGGTGGCCGATGACTACACCGTTGACTGGAAGGTGCAGGAGGCCGCTTCTGATCGGCGCGAAGCGCTCTTCGACTTCTTCGCCCGGGCCCTGCTCATGCCCGGGAAGCAACTGCGCAAGGACTGGACGACCGGTCTTCGTGACCACGAGACCCGCCCTCTCGCGGTGCGGCTTGCCAGTGAGTATCGGGTGGACTTCTCCACGCTGTCTCGCCGTCTGATGGAGCTGGACCTCATTGATGGCGGCATGGTCTCCACCATTCGGTCGTATATCACCACGCGCTTGGATATTCAGACCATGGGGTTGGTGGTCCCTGTGGAATTGGAGATCGGGGATGTCCCCCCGACATACGCGAGGTCCGTGGAGCGCCTCTACCTCGGGGAGAAGATCAGTGCTGCCCGCGCCCTGGATCTCTTCTTCGGGGCTATCGACGAGGCTGACTTGCCTGCCCTTCCCTCCCGGACGGACGACGAAATCTGGCAGTTCGTGTCATGAGCGAGCGAGTCCCGGCTGGGACGTTGCCTGAGGAGCCTCGTCTCCCGGCTTTGGTGATGGACACGGGTCCGCTGAGCCACTTTGCCAAGGCGGGTTGGTTGGCTGTTCTGCCCTTCGTAGCGAATGGTGCAAAGATTGTCATCACGGACGTCGTGGAAGAAGAATTACGAGCCGGGTCGCGTGGGCGCCCACACCTGCAAGTGGTGCTGGCAGCGGACTGGATAATTACCCGTCAGTGGAGTCGGAGGATGAGCTAGAGCACTACGCATTTTTCGCGGAGCGTTTGGTGGGCCAGAGCGGTCGTAATGCCGGCGAAGCGTCGGTGCTGGCCTACGCGCGAGCTCACTCCTGCGCCGTCATCATTGATGACGGCGCTGGCCGCAGAGCTGGCCTTGATGCCGGAGTAGAGGTGAGAGGAACGCTGGGTCTGCTGACCGATGCCATCCGCGGCGGACGACTGACTCTGGAGATGGTGTCCCATGTGGCGGATGATCTCTTGGCTACCGAGTACCGCCTGCCCTTCCGAGCCGGTGGGTTTGCCGAGTGGACACGCGCTAACGGGCTGGGGTGAACGACCCCTTCCGGGTATGACCTTTTCGGGTTCCCTCTGCCCTGGGCCATCACACTGCGAGGTTTGCGAGCCACAGGCCCGTTCAGATAAAATTGCTTTATGAATTCCGCAGTGCTGCAGTTCAAAGAATGGGATGCTCCTGCGGGAGTCAGTTCCTCGGTGTTGTTCGACGCGGGGCTCATGTCCGGGATATATATTCTCGGGTTCGCCAATGGCGAGGAATATGTGGGCAAGACGGTGAATTTCCCTCGGCGGTTTACGGATCACCGTAGGCGCTGGCCCGACATCGTCTTTGTAAGGTTTGCCCCCGTGCTCCCAGAAAACCTGGACCGAATGGAACGAGCGGTAGTGTCTGAACGGGAAGCGGCCGGGGTAATTCTCCGCAACCTTCTCCTTCTGGCACAGCCTTTGGGGCCCTCGCGACTTGATGTGCTCATCGACAAGCAAGCACAAGCGGAGTGGTTGACCGCGGGTGCGGATTATCAGGGGTTGGCGGTGGATCCCCACCGGACCCGAGTGGCTCGCCGCAGGATGCGTTCCCGGCAAAATCTGGATCGGCTCATGCGCCATCCAAAGGCCCACCAAGTCATCTCGGCGGTGGCTGCCTACGTGGGCAAAGTGATCCCCTCCCCGGACCTGGGGGAGGGGGGTCTGTGGACGCTCACGGCTGTGCCTGGTACCTCCCGGGGACCGACAAATCGTCGTCTGGCCACGCTGAGCATCCAGAACGTGGAGGTCATGTTTCTAGGGGAGCATAAGGACGAAGCAGGTGAATGGCGCCCGTATTCAGTCCTCAATATCAGCGATCGGGGTGAGTTGCCGGATGACGTCTCTGGCCACTTTGAGGCGCACAACGGTTATCGGTCTGCGGGGACGGTGAGGGCTGCTTGGTTGGAGGGTCTTCACGCGATTCCGGAGCTGCTTGATATCCCCGAAGTTCTCCTTGCTGCGCGCTCTCTGGCATTGGGGCAGTTGAGGAAGGGACGCGGTGCGTTCTCTGGGTATCACAATGATGCTTTTGCGGATGCAGTCTTCGTCGAGATAGGGGCCAGTGTGGACCCGCAGTAGGTTTTATGCGAAGAAATCCTCGTCCACGGTCAAGATGTCGAAAGTCTGTCTCACCTGCACGCCCACGCGGTACTTGAGCATTAAGGTCACTAGGTGTTGGGGCATGAGGTTCTTGGTGTCAGTGGTGGGGTGATGTGAGGCGAGCGGGCTCTACCCCGCAGGATGGAAGTTCCTCAACAAGCCATCGGCGAGAAAGCAGAGCCCGCTCATGACCCACGCTAATGCACCCCTGACCCCGACCGGTCGTTTGCGCATGGTCCACCGTCATCTCCACGACGGTGTGCCCCAGGCTCACGTGGCCGCGGAGTTCCGGGTCTCCCGTCCCACCGTGGCCACCTGGGTTACCCGCTACCGCGCTGAAGGCGAAGCGGGTCTGGGTGACCGCACCAGCCGGCCAGGATCCTGTCCATCCCAGATCAGCTCTGATCTCATTGCCGAGATCGAATCCCTGCGGCGGCAGAAGAAGTGGTCAGCCCGGCGTATCCACCACCACCTGCAGGGACTGGGGTACCAGCTGCATCTGCGCACCGTGGGCCGGTGGTCGCACCGACTCGGTATCTCCCGGCTGCGTGATCTCACCCCGAACGGGGAGAACCTACGACGCCCACCCCAACGCATCCGAGCCGGATGGGCAGGGCACATGATCCACCTGGACGTGAAGAAACTCGGGAAGATCCCTGACGGTGGTGATTGGTGGGCCCACGGGAGAGGCTCCCGCTAAGCCCTGGCTTCCAAACGCGCACACAAGCAGCGCGTCGGCTACACCTACCTCCACTCAGCCGTGGACGGGTTCTCCCGCCTGGCCTACACCGAGGCCCTCGACGATGAGAAAGCAGCCACCACCATCGGGCTCTTCGCCCGGGCGAGGGTGTTCTTCGCCGCCCACGGGATCACCCGGATCCACCGGGTAGTCACCGATAACGGTGCCAACTACACCGCCCGGGACTTCACCCGCACCGTGGAAGCACTGGCTGGCAGGCACCAGCGGATCCGCCCCTACACCCCGCGACACAACGGCAAGGTCGAACGCTACAACCGGTTACTGGCCGATGAGGTGCTCTACGCCCGCCCGTATCCCAGCGAGCAAGCCCGCCGGGAGGCGATCGGGGTGTGGGTGAACCACTTCAACTACCATCGGCCTCACACCGCCTGCGGCGACCAGCCCCCGGCCACACGCACCCCAACCCGCATCAACAACGTCACGCCCTCCTACAACTAGGCGTTCGCCGTCGATGAGGATGGGTCGGGAAGGGACTACTGCGGCGTACTCTTTTGCGCCCGCAGTAAATGTGCTTGTGGTGATAAAAATACCTTTTGATGCACCCTTGCCATGCAGTGCTCCCACGAAGGCTTGAATGGCCTCCCGGCCCACGGTGTCCTTCTCTGCGTAGCGTTTGGCCTGTATGTAGATCTGATCGAGGCCCAGGGGGTCCTGGTCAATCACTCCGTCTACGCCGCCGTCTCCTGGCCTGCCGATGCGGCGCCCTCGTTTGTCCACTCCGCCGTACCCCATTTTCAGCAGGACCTGAACCACTGCCTCCTCGAAGAAGTCGGGATGTGAACTCCGCAGTCGATGCAGAAGCTCTTCACTGGTTTTGGCGGACAGTTGGTCAAGCTCCTGATCGATCTTTTCCAGGGGGTCGATTTCCGCAACCTCATCCACCTCGACTGGATTCGATGGGTTGCTCACTTCCTTTTCCCAAAAAGATTTGAAATAGGTATTAGCTGAGCTGTAGGTCATGCCTTCTGGGTGCTGTAAGTGAAACTCTCTGCCCGCATCATTGAGGCGGTAGTGGCCTCGGGAAGGTTTGTCCACTAGGTTGGCTCGGGCCAAATGGGTGAGAACCCAGCTCATTCGATGCTCGTAATTGAGTTCGCCGCTGTTGAGCCGCTCTTGAAGGGCTGCTTCGCTCAGCTGCGCGATCCTGGTTGCGCGTTCGAAGATTTCCTTACGATGGAGGGTCTCTTCGGACTCCAGGACCGTCATGACTGGGCCCATGAGTTCTGGCCACGTGGGGACTTCGCTGGGTCGGGCATTGGGCGAGGTCATGCAGCACCGCTCTCAGCCCTTGGGTGTTCATCTCGTCGGCCAGGGCTCTCAGTGTAGGGCGCTCGCTCTATCCAGTGGTTCTCATGTGCACGGCGGCGGAGATCCATATACCCCCCAGGGGTATATGGTTGACGATATGGATCCGCATGCCGATATTCATCCCACCGATCACGCAAACCCCCACGCGGGTCACGACATGCACGACCACGCCACCCCCGGCCACTCCACCCACGACATGTCCCCCATGGCCGCCAGCGCCACCCTGCACTGCCTCACCGGCTGCTCCATCGGTGAGATCGCCGGGCTGATCCTCTCCACCGTATTCGGCTGGGACAACGTGGTGGGCACCGCCGTGGCCATCGCCCTGTCCTTCGTGTTCGGCTATACCCTGTCCTCCCTGCCCCTGCTGCGCGCCGGCATCAGCGTTGGCCAGGCCCTGCGCCTCGTGCTCGCCGCGGACACCGTCTCCATCCTCACCATGGAGGTCGTGGACAACCTCGTCATGTGGCTGGTCCCCGGCGCCATGAACGCCGGTCTGCTGAACGCCCTGTTCTGGGGCTCCATGGCCCTCTCCCTGGTCATCGCCTACTTCGCCGCGTATCCCGTGAACAAGGCCCTGCTGCGCCGCGGCAAGGGCCACGCCATCACCCACCACGCCTCCGGTGGCGGCCCCATGGACAACCGCCCCCTGGCCTACGGCATCAGCGCGTTCATGCTGGGCGGCTTCGTCGCCTCTTTCGGCACCCTGCTGTAGGGAACCACCGCAACGGTGTCGTGTCCTCACCACAGATTCCGAGCAGAAACCCGCCCGTACCGGGGTCCAGAACCCCGGAAGGGCCCATAGAAAGGATCATTCCCATGCGTCGACTTCCCCTCACCCTCGCAGGCCTCGCCATCCTGGTGACCGCCACCGCCTGCTCTGCCGGTTCCGATTCCGCGGACCACTCCGTGCACGAGGGCCACGAGACCGGCGCAAGCTCCAGTGCGACGAGCCAGGCGGCGTCGTCGCCCGCGAGCGGGTCACTCAGTGCGAGCCAGGGCGGGCACGAGCACGGCCAGGAGCACATGCACGCCATGGACGGCGGCCCCGCCTTGGAGGGCATCGCGACCGCTGAGAACCCCACCTACCCGAAGGGCACCGAGGTCACGCTGACCACCGACCACATGGAGGGCATGAAGGACGCCCCGGCCACCGTGGTGAGCGCGTACAAGACCGTGGCCTACGCCGTGACCTACACCCCCACGGACGGCGGCCCCGAGGTCACCGACCACAAGTGGGTGGTCCAGGAAGAGCTCAAGGGCGCCGGTTTCGAGCGCCTCTCGGACGGCACTGCCGTGACGATCGAGGCGGACCACATGCCCGGTATGAAGGGTGCCAAGGGCGCCATCGCCTCCTCCACCACCCAGACGGTCTACATGGTGGACTACGAGGCCGACGGCATGATCATGAATAACCACAAGTGGGTTGTCGAGGACGAGATGGCGCCGCGCCGCTGACGCCCCCATCGCGGCCGACGACGCCGCCCGGTCACCTCTCCCCGTCCCGCACCCGGGTGCGGGACGCGCGGGAGCCCGCGTGCGGCGTCGTCGCCAAGCGCGAGCTGCGACTGGTATTCTGAGAACCGTTCGCAAGTAACTCCCCATGCCCAGGAGGCCCCGTGAAGGTCCGCAACTCCCTCCGTTCCCTCAAGAAGATCCCCGGCTCCCAGGTGGTCCGCCGCCGCGGGAAGACCTACGTGATCAACAAGAAGAACCCGCGCATGAAGGCCCGCCAGGGCTGAGGCCCGCGCCGCCGCGCATCACGCGACGGCATCACAGCCCGCGACCGCGGGGCCCGTTACCCCCGGGCCCCGCGGTCGCCGCGCTTTCGGTGACCCGGCGACGTCGTTGTGCCGGTCACCGGCCCATCACAAAGTCCCTCACCGTCGCCAGCGCGCCTCGAACGCCTCCACCAGGCACGCCAGCTCGTCCGCCATGCCGGGCGCGGTGCCGGTGAGCCACTGGGTCTGCAGCCCGTCCATGGCGGCCACGATCAGCCGGCACATCGCGTCCACGGGCGCGTCCGGTGCCAGCTGACCCGCCTCGGCCGCCTGCTGGAAAGCGTCGCGCAGGCGTCGCACGGTCGCCTCGTGGTGCCGGCGCAGCCACGCATTCGCGGGGTGCTCCGGGTCCACGGCCTCTCCGGAGACCGTGGTGAACAGCCGCACCATTCCGGGGTGCTCCTCGTTGTTGCGCACCAGCTGCACCATGGCGTGCACGTAGTCCCACCCGGCGGGCCGTGTGCCGGCGTCCGCGAACGCCCGGGCGGTGTCGAGCTCGTCCCGGCGGTCCATCACGGCACCCAGGAGGTCGTCCTTCGTGGGGAAGTGGTGCACCAGCCCGGTGTGGCTGATCCCCGCGGCCTTCGCCACCCGGCTCATGGACGTGCCGCGGTACCCGTCCACGGAGAACAGCTCGGCGGCAACCCTCAGGATGTCCTCGCGGCGCGCGGCGGTGTCCGCGCCGCGGGGGCGACCGCTTCGGCGACTCGTGGTGGTTCCTGTGGGCATGGTCTCTCCTTGCTGGACGGAACGCGGCGGGCACTCGCGCGAGCGAGCACCCGCCGCCTCCCCGGGCTCAGGTCAACGGTAGCCGCGCCCGCACGTCCCCCAGACCGCGCGCCACCACGAGCGTCCCGCCCGGTTCCAGCGCACGCCACTCGTCTGCCTGCTCGTCCCAGCGGCGGAACAGGCGCGGATCGCACGCGACCTCCACGCGCGCCGTCGCCCCGGCCGGGACCTGCGCGCCCTGGAAGCCGACGAGCCGGATCGGCTGGTCGGTGTCCGTGGGCTGGAAGTACACCTGCACGGTCTCGCGCGACTCGCGCCCGCCGGTGCTGGTCACGTCCACGACCACGCTCAGCGTGCCGGCGTCTCGGGACCCGGAGACGGCCGCGTCCCCGTACTCCCAGCTGCCGTACCCCAGGCCGTGCCCGAACCAGAACAGCGGTTCCGCGGCCCGGCCCGGGTGGTAGCCGCGGTAGCCCACGAACACGTCGTCCGCGTAGTCGAGCCCCAGGTCCTCGCCGGGGGTCACGTCCCACGCGGGCGCCTGGCCGTCCGCGGCCGGGTAGGTGGTCACGAGCCGCCCGGTAGGCTCGAGCTCACCGGTCAGCGCGGCGGCCACCGCGTGACCACCTTCCTGACCGGGCAGGCCCACGACCATCACCGCGTCCACATCCGCGAGCCACGGCATGAGCACGGGGGTGGCGGCGTTGACGACCACCACGGTGCGCTCGGCGGCGGCCGCCACGCGGCGCACCAGCTCGTCCTGCTCGCCGGGCAGTGCGAGCGTCGTCTTGTCCGCGGCCTCGGTCTCCTGCTCCTCGGACAGCCCCACGACGACGACGGCGGTCCCCGCCTCCCGCGCGGCCCTCGCCGCGTCCTCGATCACCTCTTCATCCGGCCGCGGCGCCGGAGCGGCCACGATCGCGGTGAGCCCCATGGCGGACATGTCCAGCAGGTGGCTCTCCTCGGCGAGACCCAGGGCGGGATCACCCAGCAGCTTCTCCCGCCAGTCGATGGGATCCAGCTCGAGCGTGGCGGTGAGCTCCGCGTGCGACGGCAGCTCGAGCACCTCGGAGAAGGCCGGCGGGCGCAGCATGGTCTCGCCCGGATCGGTGCCCTCGAAGGTGAGGTCTGCGGAGATCTCGTGCCCGGCGCCCTCCGCCCGCCAGCGGCCGCCGCCCACGGCACCCACGGTGACCGGACCGGCGTCGTTGCCCAGCACCGCGCGCAGCACGGCGGTGGTGGGCGTTCCGTCCAGCTCGTCGTCCCACCCGATCGAGATCGCGGGGGAGTCGCTGTGGTAGCGGGTGAGCTCCCGACCGTCCGCGGCGAACAGGGCCACCTCCATGCCCGGGGTGCCACTGGCCGGGTCGCTCGTGAAAGCGGGGGACGCCGGCACCGCCCGCGTGCGGATGCCGGGCCCGTCCAGCACGGTGACGCGCTCGCCGAGCACCTCACGCATGCCCTCCGCGATGCTCACCTGGTACGGCGGGTTCACCTGCGCGGAGCCGCCGCCCATGTTCACGGTCTGGGTGGCGTGCCGCCCGATCAGGGCCACCGGCCCGTCACCGAGCGGCAGAGCGCCGTCGTTCTTCACCACGGTCATCCCGCGCACCGCGATCTCGCGCAGCTGCCGCTTGCGGACGTCGGAGTCCGGCGCCGGCATCTGCGCGGCGCGGTCCTCCGTGCCCGACGCCGCCCCGAGGGCCCCGGTTCGCTGGGCCAGCAGCAGCAACCGGGCCAGGTGGTCGTCCACCGTGTCCTCCGAGACCTCACAGCTGCGCACGGCCGCGACCAGGCGCTCGCCCCACGGCCCGTCGGGACCCGGCATCACGAGGTCCAGACCGCCGTTTGCGGAGGCCACGGTGCGCTTGGTGGCGAACCAGTCGCTCATGACGAGCCCGTCCCAGCCCCACTCGCCCTTCACGATCCGGTTCTGGACCTGGTCGTGCTCGCTGGCAGCCACCCCGTTGACGTCGTTGTACGCGCACATCATGGACCACACGTGCGAGTCCTGCGCGGCCATCTCGAACGGCAGCAGGTAGACCTCGCGCAGCGCCTCCTGGGAGACCCGAGAGTCCATGAAGTTGCGCAGCGTCTCGGACTCGTTGGCCACGAGGTGCTTCAGGCACGCGGACACACCCTGCTCCTGCATGCCCCGCACGTACGACGACGCCGCGCGGCCGGTCAGGTAGGGATCCTCCGAGTACGCCTCGAACAGGCGCCCGCCCAGCGGCGTGCGGTGCAGGTTGATGGTGGGCCCGAGCACCACGTTGATGTGCTGGCGCTGCGCCTCCTCGGCGAGCATCGTGCCCACCTGCTCGGCGACGTCGTCGTCCCACGCCCCGGAGATCAGGGTCGCGTTGGGGAACAGGGCCACGGGGTCCCCGCCCACGAACTTCAGTCCGCGCACCCCGGTGGGGCCGTCCGAGAACGCGAGGGGCGCCAGGCCGATGGTTTCGTTGCCGGGCAGCGTGAACGCCGTCTCCCCGGTAAGCAGGTGCACCTTCTCCTCGAGGGAGAGCTGTGCGATCAGCTCCGCGAACCGCGGGACCGGCGATGATGCTGCGTGGATGGTGTCCGTCATGACTACTTCACTTTCCTGATCGGGAGAACGGCGATGGCTCCGACGAGCGCCGCGGTGGCCGCGGCACCCAGGAGCAGGGCGTAGTTGGGCTCGGAGGCGGTGACGCTCGTGGCGAGCAGCGCCGCACCCAGGAAGGGTGCGAGGGACTGGGGCATGGCATTGGCCATGTTGAACACGCCCAGGTCCTTGGCGTTGTCCTCCGGATTGGGCAGCACCTGCAGCACGAGCGCCATGTCCACGCTCATGTAGATGCCGTACGCGATGCCCAGCAGGGCCTCGACCATGTAGAACTGGCCGATCGAGCCCACGTGCAGCAGCAGGTAGGTCCCCACCGCGAACAGCGCGGTGGCCAGCGCCACGGGCAGCTTGCGCCGCCCGGTGCGGTCGGAGAACCACCCCGCCAGGTAGCTGGCCGGGACGAGCGCGACCGTGTAGGTGAGCACGCCCAGGAAGACGACGCCGGCGCCGTCGGCCGCGGTGATGTGCAGGCGGTCCGTGACGAACGGCAGGCGGAAGGACGTGAACATGAAGCTCGAGAGCATGATCAGGAACCGGGACCACCACGCGAATCCGAAGTCGCGGTGGCGCAGCGGGTTGACCCAGAACGAGCCGAGCAGCTCCTTGAGGCTCAGCCGGGGCGGGCGGAGCGTGAGGACCGGATCCGGCAGGACCAGGGCGTAGAGGCACAGTCCCACGACGCCCACGACCGCCGGGACGGCGAAGAGCAGCAGCATGTTCGAGGCGAACAGGGACGCGAACCACGTGGCCACCAGGACGCCCACACTCTGCATCACGCCCACGGTCGCGGAGACCTTCGCGTACTGCTGCTCGGGCAGCTGGTCCGCGAGCGTGGCGATGTACGGGCTGAACGCGGCGTTCGCGCCGAGCTGCGCCACGAACCACCCCACGGCCAGCATGGGTGTGCTCGTGGCCTGGCTGATCCCGATGAGCGCGAGGCCCATCACGAGCGACCCGCCGATCAGCCACGGGCGACGCCGCCCGAACCGGGAGGTCGTGCGGTCCGAGAGCCGCCCGAACAGGGCGTTGCCGATCACCGCGGCAATGGCTCCCACGCCCAGCACTGCCCCGACCATGCTCGTGCGCTGGGTGGGATCGTCCGTGAGGGTGGAGACCTTCAGGGCCATGGACACCATGACCGGTCCCAGCAGGGCCACGTACAGGGCCAGCTGGGCGAAGGCGAGGGCTGCGATGAACAGCGGGCCCTTGGGCTCCGTGGGTCGCTGTCCGCACGCGAGCCCGGTGGGCTTGCGTGCGTCGCGGCGCGGTGCCAGGACGTTGTGGTTGCTGATGGTCATGTCGTCTCCGGTGGTCGGTGCCCCTGGACGCGGGAGGTCTCCCGGGCGAGAACTATAATAGTGAGACATTACTATTCCACGGGGTGATCCGGCTCACAAGGGGGTGCGCTGGGGAAGCAGAAGTTACTGATCGGTTGGGGTGCTTTTATTCCCCTGCCGCACCACGTCCGCTCCACGCGAATCCTTGCCGTGGCAAGCGTCTGTGCGTGCCACGATGAGGTCATGGCTACCAACGATTCCACCAGCACCCAGATCCAGCTCGTCTCCCGCCCGGAGGGGTGGCCCGAGCCGGAGAACTTCCGCACCGTGACCGAGGAGCTGCCCGAGCTCCAGGACGGCCAGGTGCGCGTGCGCAACGAGTTCATCTCCGTGGACCCGTACATGCGCGGCCGCATGCGGGACGAGAAGAGCTACATTCCGCCGTTCCAGCTGGGCGAGACCATGACCGGCGGCGCCGTGGGCCGCGTGGTCGAGTCCCGCTCCGAGAAGCTGCCCGAGGGCACCCCCGTGCTGCACCAGATGGGGTGGCGTGACCTCGCCCAGGGCTCCGCCGAGGAGTTCACCGCCGTGCAGGACCTCGACGGCGCCTCCCTCTCCCTCTACCTGGGCGTCCTGGGGCTCACCGGCATGACCGCCTACACCGGCCTCACGCGCATCGCCCAGGTCAAGGAGGGCGACCGCGTGTTCGTCTCCGGCGCCGCCGGTGCCGTGGGCTCCACCGTGGGGCAGCTGGCCAAGCTGCTGGGCGCCTCGTACGTGATCGGCTCCGCCGGCTCCGACGAAAAGGCTGAGCTGCTCACCGGCAAGTACGGTTTCGACGCCGTGCTCAACTACAAGGACGCCCCCATCCGCGAGCAGCTCACCCAGGCCGTCGGCGAGGACGGCGTGGACGTGTACTTCGACAACGTGGGCGGGGACCACCTCGAAGCCGCGCTGGACGTCCTCAACCGTCACGGCCGGGTGGCCGTGTGCGGCGCCATCAGCCAGTACAACTCCACCGAGAAGCCCTGCGGCCCGGACAACATGGGCAACCTCATCAAGAACTCGCTGAAGCTCGAGGGCTTCACCATGGGTGACCACATGGACATCGCCGACGAGTTCACCCAGAAGGTGGGCGGCTGGTTCCAGGAGGGCAGGATCGTGCACGACGAGACCGTGGTGGAGGGCATCGACCACGCCGTGGACGCGTTCCTGGACATGATGAAGGGCGCGAACAAGGGCAAGATGGTCGTCAAGATCTGAGCGACGCCCCGCCGCGTACGTGCGCGGCACCGGGACCGTCGTCGAGGAACCGCTCCGCATGCTCTGCGGGGCGGTTCCTTTCCGTACCATGGCCGCGGTCGAGCCGTTCGCCCGGCACCCACCACGAGAGGAATCCGTGCCCCGACACCTCCTGCCGCAGCGCGTGAGCCCCGTGCAGATGCTGCGCGCCCTGCGGGACCAGCCCGGCCTCGCGGCCCTCTTCGGCGACTGGGTGCACGGGGACGCGGTCATCGGCCTCCGGCCCGCGCGCGTCCTGGGCCCTGACGAGGACCCGTTCGCGGCGCTGGGCTCTGCGGACGACGCCGCCCCCGCACCCACCGCCGACGACGCCGCGCCGCCCGGCCCCGGTGGGCATCCCACCTCGGATGGGGCGGAACCTCCCGGCCCCGCCGCGGGCGGGGACTGGAGCGGCGTCGGCGCCCCGGTTCAGGCACCCACCGCGGGCGACCCCACCCGGTTCGGCGGCGGATGGATCGGCTACCTGGGCTACCAGCTCTCGCGCCGCCTGGAGGCGCTCCCGCCCGCGCCCCCGCGCTCCGGCGGGCTGCCGGAGCACCACCTGGCCCACTACGACCATGTCCTGGTGCACGACGCCGCCACGGACCGTTGGTGCTGCGAGTCCCTTCCCGGTGCGGACCCGGCCCGGGTGGCCGAGACGCTGTCCGCCGTGGAGCGTGCGCTCGCGGCCGGCCCCGCGGCGTCGTCGTCCGGGGCGTGCGCGCCGCGCCCGTACCGGTGCGAGCCGTTCCAGGCCGCCGTGACAGGCGCGGCCCACGCGCGGGCCGTGCGGCGGGCGCTGGCCCACATCCGGGACGGGGACGTCTTCCAGGCGAACGTCTGCCGCGAGCTCGCGGCGGGCTTCCGCGGGGACCCGCTGGACCTGTTCTGCGCGGGGTACGAGCGGCTGCGCCCGCGTCTCGCCGCGTTCGTGCGCGTGCCCGGGGGAGCCGTGGCGAGCCTCTCTCCGGAGCTGTACCTGCGGCGCACGGGGGACGCCGTGCTCACCTCGCCCATCAAGGGCACCGCCCCCGCGGACACCGATCCCCGCGAGCTGCACGCCTCCGCCAAGAACCGCGCGGAGAACGTGATGATCGTGGACCTCATGCGCAACGACCTCTCCCGCGCGTGCGTCCCCGGGTCCGTGCTGAGCCCCGCCGTGCCGCGCGTGGAGCCGCACACGGGCGTCCACCACCTGGTCGCGGACGTCCACGGAACGCTGCGCCCCGGGCTCGACGACGCCGCCCTGCTGCGTTCCACGTTCCCGCCCGGTTCCTGCACGGGCGCCCCCAAGATCCGGGCCACCGAGATCATCAACGAGCTGGAGACCACCGCCCGGGGCGCCTACACCGGGGCCGTGGGGTGCGTGAGCCCGGTGGCGGGGCTGGTGATGAACGTGGCCATCCGGACCTTCGAGTTCTCGGACGGGGCGGTGCGCCTGGGCGTGGGCGGCGGGATCGTCGCGGACTCGGACCCGGACGGTGAGGCGTTCGAGACCCTCGTGAAGGCCGCCCCGCTGCTGGATGCCGTGGGTGCGTGCTTCGGCCCGGAGCTCTCGCGGGAGTGGCGGGACCATGCGGGGCACCTGGACGTGGCGACCCCGGCGTGCGTTCTTGGCGGCGGGGCTGGGGG
>NZ_PHOA01000062.1 GCF_003687455.1 Kocuria tytonicola
AGCTCCCGCAGGGTCACGGGCTCGTCCAGTGTGCCCACCCGGCCCAGCCCCGCGCGGGGGTCGCCGGCGCGCGGGACGAGCGGCGCGGCGTCGTCGGCATTGACCCCGCAGGCCGCGATCAGGGCGTCCGAGACGCCGCGACGCGCGGAGTCCGCGTTCGTGTGGCAGCTCAGCAGGGCGCACCTGTTCTCGACGAGCTCGTGCACGGTGCGGCCCTTGAAACCGTCCGCGGCCACGGAGGTGACACCGCGCAGCAGCAGGGGATGGTGCGTGAGCAGCAGGTCCGCGCCCGCTTCGACGGCCTCCCGAACCACCGCCGCCACCGGGTCCACGGCAAGGTGGATGCGCTGCACGGTGGCCTCGGGCCGTCCCACGGCGAGCCCTGAGGCATCCCAGTCCTCCTGCCACCGGAAGGGCCACAGGGTGTCCGCCGCGGCGACGACGTCCTGCAGCGTGGGGTGCGTGAGGGGGTTCGGGACTTCGGTGCTCATGGCCCCATCCTAGGAGCGCGGCGGGGCGGCGCCCGGGAATCTTCTGGCGCGTCACGCGTTGTACAGGGCATGACTTCATCCACACCGCAGACGTTCGTGCTGGCCGGTGGCTGCTTCTGGTGTCTCGACGCCGTGTACCGCAGGACGCGCGGCGTCCAGCGCGTCCGCAGCGTCTACACGGGCGGGCACACCGCCCACCCGGACTACGAATCCGTGTGCTCGGGAACCACGGGCCACGCCGAGGCCGTGGAGGTCACCTTCGACCCCTCCGTGGTCCCCGCGGACGTGATCCTGGACCTGTTCTTCACGGGCCACGACCCCACCACGCTCAACCGCCAGGGCTACGACGTGGGGACGCAGTACCGCTCCGCGATGTTCCCCGCGGACGCGGAGCAGAAGGCACTCTTCGAGGCCGCGATCACCCGTGTCCAGGACTGGTTCGAGGACCCCGTGGTCACCACGGTGGAGCCGCTGGGTCCGCTGCACGAGGCCGAGGACTTCCACCAGGACTTCTACGGCAACCAGCCCTTCAACGGCTACTGCCAGGTGATCATCAACCCCAAGCTCGCGAAGGTCCGCAAACGTTACGCCGTGTGGCTCACGGACTGAACCGGCTGGACAGCGCACCGATACGCTGAAACGGACTCTGGGCACTGCCGAACGGCACCGCTGAGCCGTCACGGCGAAGCACCGAACAGAACCTGCTGAACAGGAGACAGACGATGGGCAAGATCTACAACGACGTCACCGAGATCGTGGGGGGCACTCCCCTGGTGCGCCTCAACCACCTCGACGAGGACCTCCCCGGCAACGTGGCCGTCAAGCTCGAGTTCTACAACCCCGCCAACTCGGTCAAGGACCGGATCGGCAAGGCCATCGTGGACGCCGCGGAGGCCTCGGGGCAGCTCGAGCCCGGCGGCACGATCGTGGAGGGCACCTCCGGCAACACCGGCATCGCCCTGGCCATGGTGGGCGCCGCACGCGGCTACAAGGTCATCCTGACCATGCCCGAGACCATGTCCACCGAGCGGCGCGTGATGCTGCGGGCGTACGGCGCGGAGATCGTGCTGACCCCCGGTGCTGACGGCATGCGCGGTGCGGTGGACAAGGCCCAGGAGATCGTGGACACCACGGAGAACGCCATCCTCGCCAGCCAGTTCGCGAACCCGGCCAACCCCAAGGTGCACTACGAGACCACGGGCCCCGAGATCTGGAACGACACCGACGGCGCCGTGGACGTCTTCGTCGCGGGCATCGGCACGGGCGGCACGATCTCCGGAGCCGGCAAGTACCTGCGCGAGCAGAAGCCCGGGGTGCGCCTCGTGGCCGTGGAGCCCTCCGACTCTCCGCTGCTGACCGAGGGCAAGGCAGGTCCCCACAAGATCCAGGGCCTCGGCGCCAACTTCGTGCCCGACGTCCTCGACCGCGAGATCTACGACGACGTCTACGACGTCACGGTGGAGAACTCCGTGAAGTACGCGCGCGAGCTGGGCTCCCGGGAAGGGATCCTGGGCGGGATCTCCACCGGCGCCATCATCTGGGCGGCGCTGCAGGAGGCCGCCAAGGAGGAGAACCGGGACAAGCTCATCGTGGCCGTGGTGTGCGACTACGGCGAGCGCTACATCTCCACGATCCTCTACGAGGACATCCGGGGCTGATCCCGCGCAGCACCCGTGAGTGCCCGGGACGCACCCCGTCACCACGCGTCCCGGGCACTGTCACGTGCTCGCTCCACCGTCATCCGAACCAGCACATTCAGGGGGGAAGCTCACGTGGGTTTCTGGCGCAGACTGCACGAAGACCTCGACACGGCCCGGGCACACGATCCCGCCGCGCGCTCGAGCGCGGAGATCCTCCTCAACTACTCCGGCCTGCACGCCATCTGGGCGCACCGGCTCTCCCACCGGCTGTGGCAGAACCCGGAACGGCGCCTCCTGGCCCGCACCGTCTCGCAGCTCGCGCGCTTCGCCACGGGTGTGGAGATCCACCCGGGTGCCACCATCGGGCGGCGCTTCTTCATCGACCACGGCATGGGCGTGGTGATCGGGGAGACGGCGGAGATCGGTGACGACGTGATGATCTACCACGGCGTGACCCTGGGCGGCCGCTCGCTGGAGCCCGTCAAGCGCCACCCCACGGTGGAGGACCGGGTGACCATCGGGGCCGGGGCCAAGATCCTCGGTCCCCTCACGGTGGGCCGGGACTCCGCCGTGGGCGCCAACGCGGTGGTGGTCAAGGACGTGCCCGAGGACTCCATCGTCACCGGCATTCCCGGCAAGATCCGCCGCCGCACCCCCGAGAAGCAGGAGCCGCTCGTGGACCCCGCCGCGTACATCGACCCCGCCATGTGGATCTGATCCGGCGGCCGGGTCACCACTCAGCCGGAAGAGAGGACGACGGGCCGGGTCCCCCACGGGGAGCCCGGCCCGTCGTCGCCTCACGTGCCGCGCACGCCGAGGTGCGGTGCCCGGCTCAGGAGACCACCTCGGCACGGTTCCCGCTCCACAGCACGTGGAAGCTGGAGTCCGGGTCGTCGATGCGCTTGTAGGTGTGCGCCCCGAAGTAGTCCCGCAGCCCCTGCGTGAGGGCCGCGTTCAGGCGCGGGCGGCGCAGTGCGTCGTAGTACGCGAGCGCCGAGGAGAACACCGGGGCGGGGATGCCGCGCTCGACGGCGCGTGCCACCACGCGGCGCCACGCCGGCAGGGCGTCCTCGATGGAGGTCACGAACTCGGGGGCGAACAGCAGGTTCAGCGGAGCCTTGTCCCCCTCGTACGCGGCCATGATCACGTTGAGCAGCTCGGCCCGGATGATGCAGCCGTTGCGCCACAGGCTCGCGATCGTGGCGAGGTCCAGGTTCCACCCGTACTCCCGCCCGGCCATGGTGAGCATGTCCAGGCCCTGGGCGTAGGAGACCAGTTTGGAGGCGTAGAGCGCCTTGCGGACGTCGTCCACGAACCCGGGGTCCTTCACGACGTCCTCGGTGGTGTCGCCGATGCCCGCGGGCAGCACTTCCTGGGCCTGCTGGCGCATCGCCGGCTCGGAGGAGGACAGCGCACGGGCGAAAACGGACTCGGCGATGGCCGTGACGGGAGAACCCAGTTCCAGGGCCTCCTGCACGGTCCAGCGTCCCGTGCCCTTCTGACCGGCGGCGTCCGCCACGATGTCGATGAACGGCTTGCCGGTCTTCGGGTCGACCTGGCGCAGCACCTGGGCGGTGATCTCGATCAGGTAGGAGGACAGCTCGGTGGTGTTCCACTCGTCGAACACGTCCGCCTGCTCGGCGGGCTCCAGCCCGGCCACGGAGCGCAGCAGCTCGTGGGCCTCGCCGATGACCTGCATGTCCGCGTACTCGATGCCGTTGTGCACCATCTTCACGAAGTGCCCGGCACCGTCGGTGCTGATCCACGCGCAGCACGGGGCGCCGTCGTCCGCCTTGGCGGAGATGTCCTCGAGCATGGGCCCCAGGGTCTGGTACGACTCCTCGGAACCGCCCGGCATGATGGACGGCCCGTTGAGAGCGCCCTCCTCACCACCGGAGACACCCACGCCCACGAAGTGCAGGCCCTTCTCGGCGCACTCGCGCTCCCGGCGGCGGGTGTCCTGGAAGTACGAGTTGCCGCCGTCGATGATGATGTCGCCCTCGTCCAGCAGCGGAGTGAGCTGCTCGATCACGGAATCCACGGGAGCCCCCGCCTTGACCATGATCAGCACGCGGCGCGGACGCTCCAGGGAGTCCACGAGGTCCTGCATGGTCTGCGTCCGGATGAAGTCGCCCTCGGAGCCGTGCTCCTCGATCAGGGCGTCCGTCTTGGCGGAGGACCGGTTGTGCAGCGCCACGGTGTACCCGTGGTGTGCGAAGTTGCGAGCGAGGTTGGCGCCCATCACGGCCAGGCCGGTCACGCCGATGTCTGCTTTCTTTTCTGCTGCCATGGCTCCTAGCCTACGCACCCTGGCCGACACGGCGCACCGCCCGGGGCGGCGTCCCCGCGGGGAGAGGGCGGGCATGGAAGAAGCCCGGAACCACGTGATCCCGGGCTTCTTCTGCAGTGGTGGAGACCGACGGAATCGAACCGCCGTATCTGTCACGCCCGAAAGCGATCAAGCGCACCAGCGTCCCCTTGCCGTTCGCTACTCTCGCACCGAACTCCTCAAGCTTAACGCATCGTGACGCCCACGTGTCAAACGCACGGCGGGCGCGCTTCAGGTCACGTGCGCAAGCTCACGACCACCCCGCTGGGTGGGGCCGCGGTGTGCCGGTAGGCTGGCTCCCAATCGGGTGCTGGCAGCTGTACCAGTCGTGCCCACCCGATCCCCGGGCCTTTAGCTCAGCTGGTAGAGCGCTACGTTTACACCGTAGATGTCGTCGGTTCGATCCCGGCAGGGCCCACCACCACATGCCTGCGTCCCCGAGGACGGCGGGCGCCGGCAACGGTCCCCGCTGCGCGAACTCCCGCTCACGCCGTGGGCGGGCGCCACATCCCCAGGGCATCCACGGTGCCCCGGCTCGGCACCGGCCCGCGCGAGCGGAAACCGAAGCGCTCGTAGTACGGCACGAGATCCGCCGTGGAGGCTTCCAGGTAGGCGCCCACGTGCTGCCGGTCCACGGCGGCCAGCCGGTCCCGGATCAGCAGGCTGCCCACGCCGGCACCCCGCACGTCGGGCAGGGTCCCCACGGCCTTGAGGTACCAGTGCGGCGCGCACGGGTGCGCGCGGTGGGCGAGGAGCTCCGTGATCAGGGCGTCCGGGACCCGATGACGGAAGACGCGCAGGTACGTGAGCAGTCCCGGGATCATCCCGGCCAGCGACACCTTGCTCCCGGGCGCCTCCCACAGCGCCACCCCCAGCGGCTGCTGCTCGCCGGCCCGCACGGCGAGGTACGCGTGACCCCCGGCTCCGAACGTCTCGCGCACGATCCGCTCCCACATCCTCGTGAGCGACGCCGTCACGTCCCCGTGGGGCAGCAAGCCCACCACGTGCGGGTCCACGGCGAACGCGGCACCGAGAGTGGCTGCCGCACGAGCGGTGTCCGCGGGTGCTGCCGGGACCACCTCGATCTGTCCTGCACTGGTCTCGCCTGAGTTCTGCTGATCCGTCACGAGGCGAGGGTAGCAGTCCGGGCACCGGTGTCCCCCGCGGCTCGTCGGTGTCCGCCGCTCCCCGGCCCGGGGCGGGTCACGGCACCGGCACCGAGCGGCCCGTCACAGCAGCCGCGGCTGCGTGATGCCCTCCGCAGGCTTCTTCGGCCGACGACGCCGCGGCGCCGCGGCCTTCTCGCTCGCCGCCTGTTCCGCTCCCGCCTCGGAAGCGTCCTGGTCCGGGGCGGCCTCGGCGTCCTGCGGACCCTTCCTCGCCGGGCGGCGTCGTGGGGCCGTGCCCGCCGTGGTCCGTCCGGCGGGCGGGACGAGCGTCTGCTGCCCCGCGAGCTCCGCCTGCTGGTCCCGCAGCACGTCGATGGCCCGTTCGAAGTCCTCGAGGTCCTCGAACGCCTGGTAGACCGACGCGAAGCGAAGGTAGGCCACCACGTCCAGGCGGCGCAGGGGCGGCAGGATCGCCAGCCCGACGTCGTGCGCCTCGACCTCCGCGCTGCCCGAGGCGCGGATGGACTCCTCGACCTCCTGCGCGAGCATCGCGAGGTCGTCCTCGCTCACGGGGCGGCCCTGGCACGCCTTGCGCACACCGTTGACGATCTTCTGCCGGTCGAACGGCTCGGTCACCCCGGAGCGCTTGATGACCGAGATGGACGTGGTCTCCAGCGTGGAGAACCGCCGACCGCACTCCGTGCAGCGGCGCCGACGGCGGATGGAGGTGCCGTCGTCCGAGGTGCGGGAGTCCACAACCTTGGAGTCGTTGTGGCGGCAGAACGGGCAGTGCACGGCTCAGCCCTCCCGGGGCGGGGTGGGGGACGCGGCCTCGGCGCCGTCCTGGACGAGGGAGTCCGCCCGGACGCGGGCCGGCTCGGAGCGGATGGTCACCGCACGGCCGTGAGCGGGGAGGTCCTCGCTCGCGGCGAGCGCCACGATGTCCCCCTCGAGCTGCGCGAGCGCCTCCCGGTCGTACTCGATGACCTGCACGGCCTTCATGAACGACGCGGTCTGCAGGCCCGAGGTGAAGACCGCGGTGCCACCCGTGGGGAGCACGTGGTTGGAGCCCGCGGCGTAGTCGCCGAGCGGGACCGGGCTGTAGGGGCCCACGAAGACCGCGCCCGCGTTGCGGATGCGCCCGGCCACCGCGCGGGCGTCGCGCGTGTGGATCTCCAGGTGCTCCGCGGCGTAGGCGTCGGCCACCGCCACGGACTGCTCGAGCCCGTCCGTGAGGACCACGCCCGACTGCGGCCCGCGCAGCGCGGTGGCGATCCGTTCGCGGTGCCGGGCCGCCGGGACCTGCGCGGCGAACTCGTGCGCCACCGCGCGGGCCAGCTCCGGGGAGTCGGTGATCAGCACCGATCCGGCGGCGGGGTCGTGCTCCGCCTGCGAGATCAGATCCGCGGCCACGAAGCGCGGATCCGCAGAGTCGTCCGCGAGCACCGCGATCTCCGTGGTGCCTGCCTCGGCGTCCACGCCCACCACGGAGCGCAGCTGCCGCTTGGCGGTGGCCACGAAGATGTTCCCGGGCCCGGACAGCGTGTTCACGGGCTCCAGGACGTCCTGTCCGTCCGTGACGCCGTGGGCCATGGCCGCCAGGGACTGCGCGCCTCCCACGGCCCAGACCTCGTCCACGCCCAGCAGCCCGGCGGCCCCGAGGACCACGGGGTGCGGGAGACCGCCGAACTCCTTCTGCGGGGGTGAGCACAGCACCACGGACTCCACGCCCGCGGCCTGCGCGGGGACCACGTTCATGACCACCGAGGACGGGTAGACGGCCAGTCCTCCGGGGATGTAGAGCCCCGCCCGGCGCACGGCCTTCCAGCGGTGGTGCAGCGTGGCCCCGGGGGCGACCTCCACGGTGGCGTCCCGCGGGCGCTGGGCCCGGGCGAAGGCCCGGGTGCGCTCGATCGCGGTCTCCAGCCCGTGCCGCACGGCAGGGTCCAGCCCGGCCACGGCCTGTTCGATGTCCTCGGGGGCCACGCGGATGCGGTGCTGCGCGACGCCGTCGAAGCGCTGGGCGAGCTCGCGCAGGGCCCCGACCCCCCGGGTGCGCACGTCCTCGATGATGGCCCGCACGCTGTCCTCGGCCTCGGCCACCGACGACGCCGCCTGGCGGGGCACCGCCCTCCGCAGCTCGTCCCAGCCCAGGTGCTGACCGCGCAGGTCGATCACGCGCAGGTACGCCTCGGGCAGGCCGGAATCGGTGGACGTCATGGTGTGCTGGTTCACCGGTCCAGTCTACAATCGCGCGTCCACCGCACCACGCGACGCCACCACGCGAGGACTCGGGAGCGTGCCGGGCGGGAGCGGGCGGGAGCTGGCCCGGCGCACGAGCCACGGAGCAGTCCCGCCTCGCACACGTGGCGCGCACCCCACCGGGGTGCCCGCAGACTCACGCCTCGAGGCACGCCGGTCCGAGCAGCACCTTGAGGTCCCCGAACAGCGCGGGCGAGGGATTCACCCGGTACTCCGGTCCCAGCCGCATGATCTGGGTGCAGCGCCGGGTGTCCAGGTGGATCCTCACCTCGGAGTCCCCCTTGTGGTTGCGCAGCACCTCCCCGATCTGGCGGATCGTGGCCTCCGTGGCGCGGTGCTCGGGCAGGGCCACGCACACCGGCCCCGAGGAGCCGTCCACGCTGAGCTCGGGCACCGTGAGCTCCTGGGCGGAAATGGTGATGGAACCGTCGTCGCGGCGCTGCATCCGGCCCTTGATCACGCAGATCAGGTCCTCGGTGAGCACCCCGGCGATCGGCGCGTACGCCTTGCCGAAGAACATCACCTCGATGGACCCGGAGCGGTCCTCCAGCTCCACACGGGCGTAGGCGTTGCCGGAGGATTTCGCGATCCTGCGGGACAGGGACGTGATCATGCCGCCGATGGTGACCACGGCGCCGTCGGGCCGGGTGTTCTCCTCGGTGAGCAGCGGGGCGATGGCCGTGTCCGTGTACTGGCCCAGGGCGTCGTCGAGCCCGCGCAGGGGGTGGTCCGAGACGTACAGCCCGAGCATTTCCCGCTCGAAGGCAAGCAGGTCCTTGCGCTCCCACTCGGGAACGTCCGGGACCTCCACGGAGAAGGTCTCCTGGTCCTCGTCCTCGGAACCGCCCATCGAGAAGATGTCGAACGTGAACTCCCCGTTGTCCTCCTTCTTTTTCTGCGCCACGACGTCCTCGACCGCCTGCTCGTGGCACATCACGAGGCTGCGGCGGGTGTGGCCCAGCTGGTCGAAGGCACCGGCCTTGATCATGGACTCGATGGTGCGCTTGTTGCAGACCACGGCGGGGACCTTGGCCAGGAAGTCGTTGAAGGACGTGAACTTCCCCTGCTCGTTGCGGGCGTCCACCATGGCCTGGACCACGTTGGCGCCCACGTTGCGCACCGCGCCCATGCCGAAGCGGATGTCCGAGCCCACAGGGGTGAAGTTCAGCTCGGACTCGTTGACGTCGGGCGGCAGCACCGTGATGCCCATGTGACGGCACTCGGTGAGGTACAGGGCCAGCTTGTCCTTGTCGTCGCCCACCGAGGTGAGCAGCGCGGCCATGTACTCGGCCGGGTAGTGCGCCTTGAGGTACGCGGTCCAGTAGGAGACCAGACCGTAGGCGGCGGAGTGGGCCTTGTTGAACGCGTAGTCCGAGAACGGCAGCAGGATGTCCCACAGGGCCTTGATGGCCGCCTCGGAGTACCCGCGGTCCACCATGCCCTGGTGGAAGCCCTGGTACTGCTTGTCCAGCTCCGCCTTCTTCTTCTTGCCCATGGCGCGGCGCAGGATGTCCGCCTGGCCCAGCGAGTAGCCGGCCACCTTCTGGGCGATGGCCATCACCTGCTCCTGGTAGACGATCAGGCCGTAGGTGGTGCCCAGGATCTCCTCGAGCGGCTCCGCGAGCTCCGGGTGGATGGGGGTGATCTCCTGCGCCCCGTTCTTGCGCAGGGCGTAGTTCGTGTGGGAGTTCGCACCCATGGGCCCCGGTCGGTAGAGGGCGATGGTCGCGGAGATGTCCTCGAAGTTGTCGGGGCGCATGAGCTTGAGCAGCTGGCGCATGGGCCCGCCGTCTAGCTGGAACACGCCGAGCGTGTCCCCGCGGGCCAGCAGCTCGTAGGAGCCGGGGTCGTCGATGGGCAGGTGCTCCAGGTCCAGCACGAAGCCGTCCCGGTTGAGGCTGATGTTCTCCAGGGCGTCCGAGATGATCGTGAGGTTGCGCAGCCCCAGGAAGTCCATCTTGATGAGCCCCAGGCCCTCGCACGTGGGGTAGTCGAACTGCGTGATCACCTGACCGTCCTGCTCGCGGCGCATGAGCGGGATGATGTCGATCAACGGGTCCGAGGACATGATCACGCCCGCGGCGTGCACGCCCCACTGGCGCTTGAGTCCCTCCAGGCCCTGGGCGGTCTCGAAGACCTTCATGGACTCCGGGTCGTCCTCGAGCACCTCGCGCAGCTCGCCGGCCTCGTCGTAGCGCTTGGCGTCCTTGTCGTAGACGTCCTGCAGGGAGATGCCCTTGCCCATCACGTCCGGCGGCATGGCCTTGGTGAGCCGCTCCCCCATGGAGAACGGGTAGCCGAGCACGCGGGAGGAGTCCTTCAGCGCCTGCTTGGCCTTGATGGTGCCGTACGTGACGATCATGGCCACGCGCTCGTCGCCGTACTTCTCCGTGACGTAGTGGATCACCTCGGAGCGGCGGCGGTCGTCGAAGTCCACGTCGAAGTCGGGCATGGACACGCGGTCCGGGTTGAGGAAGCGCTCGAAGATCAGACCGTGCGCCAGGGGATTCAGCTCGGTGATGCGCATGGCGTAGGCCACCATGGAACCGGCGCCCGAGCCACGGCCCGGGCCCACACGGATGCCGTTGTCCTTGGACCAGTTGATGAAGTCCGCGACCACCAGGAAGTAGCCGGGGAAGCCCATCTGGATGATGATCTTCTTCTCGTACTCCGCCTGCTCCCGGACGTCGTCCGGGATGCCGTCCGGGAAGCGGTAGTGCAGCCCCTTCTCCACCTCCTTGATGAACCAGGAGGTCTCGTCCTCGCCCTCGGGGGTGGGGAAGCGCGGCATGTAGTTGGCGGAGGTGTCGAAGTCCACCTCGCAGCGCTCCGCGATCTCCAGCGTGTTGTCGCACGCCTCCGGGAAGTCCCGGAAGAGCTCGCGCATCTGCTCGGGGGACTTGAGGTAGAACTCGTCCGCGTCGAACTTGAACCGCTTGGGGTCCTGCAGCGTGGAACCGGACTGCACGCACAGCAGCGCGGCGTGGGACTTGGCGTCCTCGGCGTGCGTGTAGTGCAGGTCGTTGGTGGCCACGAGCGGAAGGCTGAGATCCTTGGCCAGGCGCAGCAGGTCCTGGGTGACCCGCTTCTCGATCCCCAGCCCGTGGTCCATGAGCTCGCAGTAGAAGTTCTCGGCACCGAAGATGTCCCGGAACTCGGCGGCGGCCTTGACGGCCTCGTCGTACTGGCCCAGCCGCAACCGGGTCTGCACCTCGCCGGAGGGGCACCCAGTGGTGGCGATCAGGCCCTTGCCGTACTGGTTGAGCAGCTCACGGTCCATGCGGGGCTTGTAGAGCTGGCCCTCCAGGGACGCCTTGGTGGAGGCCCGGAAGAGGTTCTGCATGCCCTCGCTGGACTGCGCGAGCAGGGTCATGTGGGTGTACGCGCCGGCACCGGAGACGTCGTCCCGGCCGCCGTCCGCGAACTTCACGCGCGTGCGGTCCTGACGGGCCGTGCCCGGGGTGAGGTACGCCTCCACGCCGATGATGGGCTTGATGCCGGCGGCCTTCGCCTTGCTCCAGAAGTCGAACGCCCCGAACACGAAGCCGTGGTCCGTGGTGGCCAGGGAGTCCATGCCCAGCCGGTGGCACTCCTCGAAGAGGTCGTTCAGGCGCGCGGCACCGTCCAGCATGGAGTACTCGGTGTGCACGTGGAGATGGGTGAAGCCTTTTTTGCCGGTCGCCGAAGTCACCGGCCCATTCTAGGACGGGGTCCGGACATCCGGCCCACCCGGGCGTGGGGATCCGGCCGGAGATCCGTCACAGCTGCGGACCGCCCTCCCGCAGGGTCTCCACCGCGTAGGCGAGGTCCGTGGGGTACGGGCTCTCGTACTCCACGTGCTCCCCCGTGGCGGGGCTGGTGAAGCCCAGGCGCTTGGCGTGCAGCCACTGCCGCGTGAGCCCCAGTCCGGCCGAGAGCGCGGGGTCCGCGCCGTAGGTGAGGTCACCGCAGCACGGGTGGTGCAGCGCACTGAAGTGCACGCGGATCTGGTGGGTGCGTCCCGTCTCCAGGCGCACCTCCACCAGCGACGCCCGGCCGAAGGCCTCGAGCACCTCGTAGTGCGTCACCGAGTTCCGCCCGCCCTCCAGCACCGCGAAGCGCCACTCGTGCCCGGGGTGGCGCCCGATGGGTGCGTCGATGGTCCCGGTCAGCGGGTCCGGGATGCCCTGGACGACGGCGTGGTACACCTTGGTGACCGTGCGCTCCTTGAACGCCCGCTTGAGCTGGGAGTACGCACCCTCCTGGCGCGCGACCACCATGAGCCCGGAGGTGCCCACGTCCAGCCGGTGCACGATGCCCTGGCGCTCCGGTGCACCGGAGGTGGCCACGGAGATTCCCGCCCCGGCCAGGGCGCCCACCACGGTGGGCCCCTTCCACCCGGGTGAGGGGTGGGCGGCCACCCCGGCGGGCTTGTCCACCACCACGTAGGACGGCTCCACGTGCACCAGACGCAGGTCCGGCACGTGCTGCGGGGCAATCCGGTGGGGGTCCTCCGGGACGGGCACCTGCACGGTGTAGGTCTCTGACATCGCCACCCGGTGCGACTTTCCCACGGGCCGGCCCCTGTGGGTCACACGGTCCTCGGCGCACAGCTGCGCGGCCGCGGACCGGGACAGGCCCGTCCAGGCCGCCACGGCGGCGTCGAGCCGCAGGCCCTCATGCTCTGCGGAGGCGGTGAACCGCTCGTCCGCGTACTCCGGATCGGAGCCCGTGGGGCGGGTGCGCTCAGTGCTCACGGTCGACCACCGTGTCCTCCTCGGGGCTGTCCCCGCGCCGTCCCTCCAGGTCACGGTCCGTGAGGATGAGCACCAGCACGAAGCCGATGCCCACGACCACCCCGCAGTCCGCGAGGTTGAAGATGGCGAAGTGCGGCACCGCGATGAAGTCCACCACGTGTCCCCGCCCGACGCCGGGCTCCCGGAGCAGCCGGTCGGTGAGGTTGCCCGCGGTGCCTCCGAGCACGAGTCCCAGGGCAAGGGCCCACCACATGTCCCGCACCCGGCGCAGCAGCCACAGGATGCCCACGGCCACGGCGGCCATCACGAGCGTGAAGAACCAGGTGGAGCCGGAGCCCAGGGAGAACGCTCCCCCGCTGTTGCGGATGTGCTCCCACCACAGCAGCCCGGGGACCACAGGGTACTCCTGGCCCAGCGCCAGGTTGTCCACGACCCACAGCTTCACGAGCTGGTCAGCGCAGAGCACGGCGGCGGCCACGCCCAGGGCCACAATGCCGCAGCGGCGGCCCGTCCGGGTGGGAACGGGAGCCGCCGCTGCGTGCGAGGGGTGATCGGTCACAGGCGCTTACTTGGTGCCCGTGCGCTTGCCCGTCACGGCCTTGGAGGCGTCCGTGGGGGCGAGGGAACCGGTGTTGTCGAGATCGCGCAGCTGCCCGTTGATGAAGCTCTTGAGGCTGCCGCGGTAGTCGGTCTCAAAGGCGCGCAGCTGGGCCACGGCGGCTTCCAGGTCCACCTTCTCGGTCTCCAGGGAGGACAGCGTCTCCTCCTTGGTGCGCTTGCCCTCGGCCACCAGGTGGTCCGCCTGGGTGCGCCCCTCGGTGATCAGGCGCTCGCGCTCGGCCTGGCCCTGGGAGACGTAGTCGTCGTGCAGCTTCTGCGCCATGGCCAGCACGGCGGCGGCGGACTGCGAGGCGTCGGAGGCCTCGGGTGCGGTCTTCGCGCCGGCCGGGACCGACGACGCCGCGGTGCCGGCCTGGGTGCCGTTCGTGCCGGTGGTCGCGGCGGCGGCGGTGGTCGTGGCGCTTTCGTGGCTCGTGGTCGTGTCGGCGGTGGCCGAGCCGATGCTGGACGCCGCCTCCGTGGTGGTGGCCGGTGCCACCGTGACGGACTCGGAGACGGTGGTCCTGTTCTCGTCGGAGCGCGAGGACGCGGCGGCGGGGGCGACCGTGGAGTCGGTGGTGCCCGCGGCGTCGTCGGAGGCCGTGACGGTCTCCTCGGGACGGCCGCCCAGGGTCTCCACCTGCTTGCGCAGGGCGTCGTTCTCCTGGTGCAGGCGGCGCAGCTCCACGACGACCTCGTCCAGGAAGTCGTCCACCTCGTCCTGGTCGTAGCCCTCACGGAACTTGGTGGGCTGGAACCGCTTGTTGATGACGTCTTCGGGTGTCAAAGCCATGAGATCTTCTCACTCCTCGTGTAGAACGGGACCGCTCGGGTCCTCGGGATCCGCCTGCGCGCTCCAACGGCCGCGGTGGGTTCCGGCCCAGGATACAACCGCGTGCCCCGGACCGCGCTCAGGCCGTCAGACCCGGAACAGCAGGCCACCCACGATGGTCTGCAGGATGCTGATGACGAAGACCAGGATCAGGAACCCCAGGTCCAGCGCCACCCCGCCGAACCGCAGCGGCGGCACGAGCCGTCGCAGCGCGTTCATGGGCGGGTCGGTCAGCGAGTAGATGGTGGAGGCGACCACGAGGGCCAGACCCCTGGGCCGCCACCCGCGCGCGAACATCTGGATCCAGTCCAGCACCAGCCGAGCAATCAGGGCGATGTAGAGGACGTGGACCACCAGGTAGACGATCGACAGCGCGAGGTTCACGATCAGCCCTCGACCTGCTCGAGGGAGCTCGGGGCCTCGTCGATCTCATCGGTGTGCCCCTGGTCCCTGACCTCCACGAAGGAGGGGGTCAGCAGGAACACCTTGGCGGTGACGCGCTCGATGGAGCCGTGCAGCGCGAAGACCAGGCCCGCGGCGAAGTCCACGAGGCGCTTGGCCTCGGACTCGCCCATGTCGGAGACGTTCATGATCACGGGAGTGCCGTCCCGGAAGGCCTCCCCGATGGACTTGGCGTCGTTGTAGGACCGGGGATGCACGGTGGTGATGGTGCGCAATTCGTTCTCGTCCTCTCGGGAACTGGGAGCCCGCTTGATGGGGGTCACGGGGGCTCTGTACTCGGGGGAACGGCGCGCCACGGAGGTGCTGCCGCTCTCACTCCCGGCGGGGGTGGAGC
>NZ_PHOA01000063.1 GCF_003687455.1 Kocuria tytonicola
GTGCTGGGACGGGAGGCTCTGGGGCGGGGTGCTTTCGCTCGGCCCGCCGCGGGCGGTGTCCGCGGTGAGCCGCAGGAACATGTCCTCCAGGCGCGTGCTGTCCGCGGGGCGCAGCAGGGTGAGGGGCACCCCGGCGTCGAGGGCCACGCGACCCACGCGGGCGGCGTCGGCCTCGATCTCCGCGGCACCGTCCGTGCGTCCCGAGAAGCAGATGCCGACGGCGCTCAGCGCGTTCGCGAAGGCCGTCCGGTCCTCGGCGTCGGCCACGCAGCCCGGGCGGGTGGTGAGCAGGTCCGTCATGCGGCCCTGCGCCACGATGCGGCCGTGGCCGATCATCACGAGGTCGTCCGCGATGAGCTCCACCTCGTGCAGCAGGTGAGAACTCAGCAGCACGGTGCCGCCCCGGTCCGCGAAGTCCCGCAGCAGCCCGCGCATCCAGTGGATGCCGGCCGGGTCCAGGCCGTTGGCCGGCTCGTCCAGGACGAGCACCTGCGGGCGGCCCATGAGCGCCCCCGCGAGGCCGAGGCGCTGACGCATGCCCAGGGAGTAGTTCTTGACCCGGCGGGAGGCCTCGGAGCGTTCCAGGCCCACCAGGTCCAGCATTTCGTCCACACGGGACCGGCCCATCCCGGTGATCGTGGCCGCGAGCTGCAGCACCTCCCGGCCGGTGCGCCCGGGGTGCTGGGCGGCGGCGTCGAGCATGACGCCCACGTGGCGGCTCGGGTTGGGGAGGTCCTCGTAGCGGCGGCCCAGCACCAGGGCGCTGCCGGACGTGGCGGGCGTGAGGTGGGTGAGCATGCGCAGGGCGGTGGACTTGCCCGCGCCGTTGGGCCCCAGGAACCCGGTGACCCGGCCGGGCTGCGCCGTGAACGAGATGTCGTCCACCGCGGTGAACCCGCCGTAGCGCTTGGTCAGGTGCTCGATCCGAATCATGCCCTCCATCCTGACGGTTGGACGGGGCGAGACCGCGGAGGTGGGGGATGCAGGCGAGTCCCGTGGGGCTCCGCGGCAGGGATGAAGCGTCTACGCGATCAGGCGGACAGGGTTCTCATGCGCGCTCGACGCGTGAGCGGAAGATCCGCTTCCACCAGGGACGGTCCGGCCCACCGGCGGCCGACTCCCACGCGTCGAAGTCGATGCTGATTCCCGGGCCCACCGCGTCCTGCACCCGCTCCGCGAGGCGCTCGCCCTCACGACGGTGGGCCTCGCGCTGCTCTTCCGTGGGCCGGCCCTCGAAGGGGTCGAAGTGCTCGTCGAAGTTCCGGGTCCAGACCAGGATGTCCGCAGCGAGGTCGGGTGGCAGCTGGAAGTCCTCCTCAGCCAGAAGGCCACCCTCTCCCCAGAAGGGCCAGGGGCATCCGTACTCGTTGAACATGCGGATGGTGGGTTTGGTCGTCATACCGCCCCTTCTTCCGTCGACGCGTGGTGTGTTGATTTTCCCGGCACGTGCAGCGGAAAACAACGGCCAAGCGGTCAGTGCGTTCCGTCGGTCGATGACAGGCGTCTGATCCCCCAGGTGCCCACCGCGGGTTCCCGGGATGACACCTCGCCCGTTCCGATGCCCTGGGCAGGAGGGGACCCGGCCCCTGCTACCGTGACCGGGGCCACCGTGAGGGGCCCACCGTGTGATAGCAGGCCATGGCCCTGCCCTGCCTGCCCCGAACCGGGCGACGAAAGGACCTGTGACTGTGTCTGCCGAGAAGAACCGGAGCTGGTGGCGGCGCTATCTGGCGTTCCCGTTGATCTACAAGCTCGCCATCGCCCTGGTGCTGGGTGCTGTGGTGGGTCTGCTGGTGGGTCCGGCCATCGCGGTCATCGAGCCGCTGGGGACGGTCTTCCTCCGGCTGCTGCAGATGATGGTCGTTCCCGTGGTGGTGTTCACCCTGGTGGTCGGTGTGTCGTCCGGCAGTGCAGGACAGTTCGGCCGCGTGGGGGTGAAGATCATGGTCTACTACATGCTCACCACCGTGGTGGCCATCACCCTGGGGCTCGCGCTGGCCTCCCTGGTGCAGCCCGGCGCGGGACTCGTGCTGCCGGACGGTGCAGGGGCGGAACCGAAGGAGGCACCTCCCCTGAAGGAGGTGCTGATCAACATCGTGCCCACCAACCCCCTCAGTGCCATGGTCGAGGGGGACATGCTGGCCGTCCTGTTCTTCGCCCTGGTCTTCGGACTGGCCCTGGGCGTCCTGCGGAACAGCGAGGACGAGCGGCTGGCCGGTCTCGGCGAGAACATGCGCCGGTTCTTCGAAGGCGGCGCGGAGGTCACCTTCATCGCGATCCGCGGCATCCTGGAGTACGCGCCCATCGGCGTGTTCGCGCTGCTGGCCGTCACCCTGGGCGAGACGGGCATGGACGCCGTGGCGCCCCTGGCCATGCTCACCGCCACGGTCTACGGCGGGGTGGCCGTCCAGGTTCTGCTGTACTGCGTGCTCCTGCTGCTGTTCGGCCACTCGCTCCGCCGGTTCTTCTCCGCGGCCAGGGAGCCCATGCTCATGTCCTTCGTGACGCGTTCGAGCAGCGGGACCCTGCCCGTGTCCATGCGCGCGGCGGAGAAGATGGGCGTGGACGAGGGTGTCTACGGCTTCACGCTGCCCCTGGGTGCCACCATCAACATGGACGGCACCGCGGTCTACGTGGGGGCCTCCGTCATCTTCGTGGCGAACGTCGCCGGGGTGGACCTGAGCCTCACGGAACTCGTCAGCGTGGCCCTCGTGGGGGTGCTCGCCTCCGTGGGAACGGCGGGTGTGCCCGGGGCGGGACTCATCATGCTCTCCCTCGCGATCACCCAGGCGGGTCTGCCGTTCGGCCCGGTGGCCCTCGTGGCCGGCATCGACGCCTTCCTCGACATGATCCGCTCCCTGTGCAACGTCACCGGCGACCTCGCCGGCTCGCGGATCGTGGACGGCGGCGGGCGGAAGAAGCGCCGGTCCCGCACCGCAGGACCGGGCGCGGTCGGCGGTTCCACGCCCGCTGTGGCCGCCGACTGAGCCACCGAAGGCGGGCCCGCGGTACGACGCCGCTCGGAACCCTTCCTGCCGAACCGCGCCAGCCCGGAGGGGGGCCCACCACACCGCGCCCGCGCGGATCGGTAGCATGAGCCGGGCCGGTGACCGTCCGGCGTCGACGTCGAGAGAGGACACCCCATGGCCTTCGTCTGCAGCGCCACCTGGACCGCGAAGCCCGGCGAGGAGGAGACCGTGCGCGACGCGCTCGCCCAGCTCTCCCCGGCGGCGCGCGAGGAGCCCGGCAACCTCTACTACCAGGCGTACCAGAGCCCGGAGGAGCCCACCGTGTTCCGCATCTTCGAGGTCTACACGGACAAGGACGACTTCACAGCCCACGTGAACTCGGAGCACTTCGCCCGCTGGGGCGTGGGGCAGGCGATCCCCGCGCTGGAGAACAACGAGCACGAGACGTACCAGACGCTCGATTTCTGACGGGCCGCGCGTGACCAACCACGACGGGACGACGCCGCCGCTACGCCCGGACCCTGCCTGGGCCGTGGCCCTCAGCGAGGTCTTCCAGGCGCCGCTCGTGCTGGCCGTGCTGCTGGTGGTCCTGCCGTGGACCGCGCACGGGAGCGTCGGGGCACTGCTGTGGGGCGGGGCCGCGGCGCTGGCGGTCTGCGGGGTCTCGCTCGCCACGGTGACGGTGCTGGCGCGCCGGGGTGTGCTCACCGACCACCACGTGAGCGTCAAGGAGCACCGCCGCCCGGTCATGGCCGGCACGTTCCTGCTGGTGGCCGTGTTCCTGGCCGTCACCCTTGCGTTCCGCGGGCCCGTGGAGATCACGGGCCTGCTCACCGCCACGCTCGCGGCCAGCGCCGTGGTGGCCCTGGTGAGCCCGTGGTGGAAGATCTCGGTGCACGGCATGATGATGGGCGGCACCGCGGCGATCCTGCCCCTGGCATGGGGGCCGTGGGGTCTGCTCTTCGTCCCGGTCGCGGTGGCCGTCTGCGTGAGCCGCCGCGTCCTGGGCGCGCACACGTGGCCGCAGCTGGTGGCGGGTTCCGCCTACGGGGTGGTGTTCCTGGGCGGGATCTACGCCCTCGTCGCGGGTTGATCCTGCCGCGCCGTCCCGGACCACGACGACGCCGCGCCCCGCCCGGACAGGCCGCTCCGGATCACGACGCCGCCGCCACCGCACGGCGAGTGCGGCGCTGGGACTCAGGCGGCGCCGTCGGCACCCTTCTTGGCCGCGAGAACAAGGGGAACCGCGGCGGCCAGGATGGCCACCGACGGGATGACCCCGAGCCACGGAACCAGCCCCGCGGGGCCCAGGAAGACCAGGGCCAGACACACCAGGTCGAGAACGAGGATCGCCAGACACGCGGTTCTGGCCACCGGGAGGGCTGCGGCGTGACCTGCGCGCCAGGCGGCGTCACTGCGCTTCGTGGCTTTGGTGCGGATGCCCACGGCGCCGTTCCGTCCCATCTCCCCGCTGGCCCCCATGCGGGTGACCATGAAGAGGATGCCGAGCACCACCACGGACATGACGATGCCGATGAGGGCTCCTGCGCTGGAATCGTCCATGCGAGGGACGATACGCCAGGGGTCCCATGGCGGTGGCCCACGACTGGGGATACCGGCGACATGAACCCTTCAGGGGCCACCTGGAGATTGCCGGGACTATAAATTCGACCCATGACGACCTCAATTGCCCTCCGGCCCTTGAGCGTGACCGATGCTTCTGAGATGGCGTTGGTCCTGGCCGATCCCGAGCTGTACTGGTACACGGGCGGCGAGCCCCCGAGCGTTGAGGGCTTGGAAGGGCAGTACGCGGTGCAGACCCGTGGCCACTCATCAGACGGAACCGAGCGATGGCTCAACCGCATCGTGGTGGCGGGACCGGAAGAACAGGCGGTGGGCTACGTGCAGGCCACCGTTCCACTGGACGGCTCACCTGCGGAGATCGCCTGGGTCGTCGGGGTCCCGTGGCAGGGGCGCGGATACGCGCGACGAGCGGCGGCGCTCCTGGCGGGGGAGCTGCGCGATCAAGGCGTTGAGAGGATCGTGGCGCACATCCACCCGGACCATGCGGCCTCTCAGCGGGTGGCGCGTGGTCTGGGGATGGAGCCCACTGGTCTTGTGGTGGAGGGCGAGGTCAGGTGGGTGGGGGCGACTGCCTGACAACGTGCTCACCGTTGGCGCGCTCCGGGTCGAACGCTTCCGCCCCTGGGATGTCTGAGCCTGCGCGTCAGTGGCTGAAAAGCGGCTCCGCGGGTTCTCGGACGTGCATGTCGTGCAGGGTTGCGGCAGGAAAGGACACTGCAGAGGTGGAGGGAGCGAGCGGCGTCGTCAGCCCAGCGCCACCAGGAGCCCGGCCGCGATGAGGCCGCTCACCACGACCCACCCGGTGACGAGCAGTGTGGTGCGCACCCCGAAGTGGCGGGCGACCATCACGATGGACGGGATGCTCAGCGCGGGCAGGGTGATGAGCAGGACCCCGGTGACGCCATAGCTGGCCCCCGCGGCGGTGAGACCCACGAGCACGGGAATCTCGCCGCCCGTGGGGATCACCAGCGCCGCACCGATCACACCCACCAGGAGCAGGGCGAGCGGCCCGGCGTGCTGGCTCAGGACGGCAACGTTCGAGAGCCACCCGGAGAAGAACCCGACGAGCAGGACGAGCACCACGTACTCCGGGACCAGGACCACCAGGTAGCGGCCCAGGGCCTTCCCGAAGCGGACGAGCATCTCACCCCAGGTCCGCGGATCGGCGGGCAGGGCGTCGGGCGTCTCCACCTGCACCGTGGAGAAGCGCCGGCTCACGAGCACGGCCGCGACCAGGACCACCACCACGCCCACGACCACGCGCGTGGTCACGAACGGCCAGGACATGGTGAGCCCCAGGAACACGAGCACCGCGGGGTTGAGCAGGGGGTTGGCCAGCCAGTAGGCCACGGTCGCGCCCGCGGGTGCGCCGGAGCGCCGCAGACCGATGGCCACGGGGGCCGTGCAGCACGTGCACATCATGCTGGGCAGAGCGAGCAGCGCTCCCGAGATGCCCTGCCCCCAGGACGTCCTGCGGCTCAGCACCCGGAGCAGCCAGCGGCGCGGCACCAGGGACTCCAGTGCGGCGGCCACCAGGAGGGCGACGAGCGCGGCCTTCCACACGGCCTTGAGGTACACGACGGTGAAGTCGAACGCGCCCTGCAGGGACGGCGTGGAACCGGCCGCGCCGAAGATCGCCTTCCCGTCCCACACGCCGGTCTCAGCCAGCTTGTGGGCCTTGAGGTCGTACGGGAGCCACTTGGCCCACATCAGCCCGGCCACCAGGATCCCCAGGGTGAGGGCGAGCCCCGCCCAGCCCATGCGCTTTTCGGGGGTGGCGGTCTCGGGGGTTTTGACGGGCGCGGTCGTGCTCACGGGGGCCTTTCGAAGCGGGGGCTGGGCGCGTCGTCGTCATCGGGGGACGACGACGCCGGGCCAGCCTACGCCCGAGCCTCGCCTTGCCGGTGCGGTGGGGGGCAGGGCGGGGACCATCTCCAGGCCGGTGCGCCGAAGCCCCTCACTCACCCCGCAGCGACGGGAAGTCCGTGTCCGCGTACTCCACGGACTCGCCGGACCCGGAACCCTTCGCCGCCGCCTCGGGCCCGCCCGGCGTCGTACCAGCGCCCTCCAGCGTGTCCGGGTGCAGCAGCGCCTCCCGGCGGCGCAGCTCCACGCGGCGGATCTTGCCGGAGATGGTCTTGGGCAGCTCGGCGAACTCCAGGCGGCGGATGCGCTTGTAGGCCGCGAGGTTCACCCGGCAGTGGTGCAGGATGCTCTCTGCGGTCTCCGCGGTGGGCTCGTGGCCGTCCGCGAGCACCACGTACGCCTTGGGCACGGCCAGGCGGATGGGGTCCGGGGAGGGAACCACGGCCACCTCTACCACGGCGGGGTGCTCGATCACCACGGACTCCAGCTCGAACGGGGACAGCCGGTAGTCGGACGCCTTGAACACGTCGTCCGCGCGGCCCACGTACGTGAACACCCCGTGGGCGTCCCGGGAGACCACGTCACCCGTGTGGTAGACGCCGTCCCGGAACGCGTCCGCCGTCTTCCGCGGGTCCCCGTAGTAGCCGGGGGTGAGCCCCACGGGCCGGGGGTCCAGCCGCAGGCACAGCTCGCCCTCGGTCTCGTTCTCCTCGTCGGTGTTCGGGTCGATCAGCACCACGTCGTAGCCCGGCAGCGCACGGCCCATGGCCCCGGGCTTCACGGGCATCCCCGGGGTGTTGGCGATCTGCAGGGAGGACTCGGTCTGACCGAACCCGTCCCGGATGTCCGTGCCCCACGCGGCCTTCACGCGCGAGATGATCTCGGGATTCAGCGGCTCCCCGGCGGACACGGTCTTGCGCGGCGGGTTCTTGAGGTGGCTCAGGTCCGACTGGATGAGCATGCGCCACACCGTGGGCGGCGCGCAGAACGAGGTCACGTGCTCGCGCTCCATCTGGTCCATGAGCGCCACCGCGTTGAAGCGCGTGTAGTTGTAGAGGAACACGGTGGCCCCGGCGATGAACGGCGCGAAGAAGTTGGACCACGCGTGCTTGGCCCACCCCGGGGACGCCACGTTCAGGTGCACGTCCCCCGGCTCCAGGCCGATCCAGTACATCGTGGACAGGTGCCCCACCGGGTAGGACGTGTTGGTGTGCTCCACGAGCTTGGGCAGGGACGTGGTCCCGGACGTGAAGTACAGCAGCAGGGTGGCGTCCGCGGGGGAAGGCTCCAGCACCTCGAACGTCTCCGGCCCGTCAAAGGACCGCGCGTAGTCCAGCACACGGTGCCCGCCGATCGGTTCCAGCTCCGACCCTCCGGACGACGACGTCGCTGCGCCGCCTTCCCCGCCCGCCGCACCGTTCGGGGTGCTCGCGGCTGCGCTCTCACGGGCTGACCCGGAGCTGGACTCGGCGGCGGACGCGGAGCCGGCCGGGGCGGCGTCGTCGTGCGCCGGGTCCATGGCGGGGGAGGCGAAGGCATTAGAGGTCGGGCGCACCCGGTGGTCGGGCTGGTCCGGGACCACCACCAGCGTGAAGTCCCCGGGGACCTCCGCGAACTTCAGGGCGTTGCCGCGGGAGGTGACCACCCAGGAGGCATTGCCGCGGTCCACGCGGTCCCGCAGGTCGTTCTCCCCGAGCATCACGGTGGTGGGGATCATGGGCGCACCGAGCTTGGTGCACGCGAGCATCGTCTCCCACAGCTCCACCTGGTTGCCGAGCATGAGAATCACCCGGTCCCCGCGCCGCACGCCCTGCTCCCGCAGCCACGTGGCCAGCTGGGAGGAGCGCCGGGAGAGCTCGGCGTAGGTGCGGCGCGTCTGGGTGCCGTCCTCCTCCACGATCACCAGCGCCTCGCGGTCTGCCTCCTCGCCCGTACCGAGGGCGTCGAACCAGTCCAGGGCGAAGTTGAAGTGTGTGTACCGCGGCCACTCGAACTCGGCGTGCGCGGCGTCCAGATCGGTGCGCAGCCGGACCAGCTGGTCCCGGGCGGCGCGGAAGCGCTCGGTGACGGACTGCTCGGGTGCGGTGGACTCGCTCATGGGCTCCTCGTTCCAGGTGCTGGGCCCCGGTGCCGCGCTGGCGAACCGCGAGCGGCACGGTGACCATGCGGCTGCCAGGGGTCCGGGGGCGAACTTTCCCCCAAGGTACTGCAGGAATGCGTGGAGATGTGGTCCGTGTCACGGGAAATATCGAGGGGTCGAGGGAACGTGCCGGTCGGGTCTCGCTGGGGAGTGCGCTCCGCACGGCAAGGCGCTGCAGTGAGGGTCGAGGGACGTTGCGGACCCGCCCGCCATGAGCGGACCGCGCGGCACGGTCGGAAGGATCCCGCAGCGGATGGGTGCCCGCTGCAGTCTGCCCCTGCAATCCAGGAGCGGCTGTGACGTGAACAACTCCGCGCGGGCCCGTACGATCGGCCGGGACAGCAACCACGCGGCGTCGTCCGACGCCGGGAACGCACGAGCGCAGGAGCGAGCATGGAGATCACGGGAACCTCGGCCATCGTCACGGGAGCGGCCTCCGGGCTGGGAGCGGCCACCGCGGCGCGGCTCATCGCGCTCGGCGCGCACGTGGTGGGCATCGACCTGCCGGGCGGCATCGAGAAGGCTCCTCAGGTGGAGGGGCTCACGTACGTGGCCGCGGACGTGACGAACGAGGACGAGGTGCGGGCCGCCGTCGCCCGGGCCGCGGAGATCGCCCCGCTGCGCACCGTGGTGAACTGCGCCGGCATCGGGCCCTCCGCGCGCGTGGTGGGCCGCAACGGCGTGCACGACCTCGCGCTGTTCGACCGCGTGGTGCGCATCAACCTGGTGGGCACGTTCACGGTGCTCGCGCTCGCCGCCGAGGTGATGACCGCCCAGGAGCCCGTGGACGAGGCCGGGCAGCGCGGCGTGGTCATCAACACCGCGTCCGTGGCCGCGTTCGAGGGGCAGATCGGGCAGGCCGCGTACGCCGCGTCCAAGGGTGGGGTGCACTCCCTGACCATTGCCGCCGCGCGCGACCTCTCCTCCAAGGGTGTGCGCGTGATGACGATCGCCCCCGGCATCGTGGACACCCCCATGCTCGGCAGCGTGGGCGAGGACTTCCGTTCCGCGCTCGCCGAGTCCGTGCCCTTCCCGCACCGCCTCGCGCAGCCCGCGGAGTTCGCGCAGCTGGCCGGGATGATCGTGGAGCACGACTACCTCAACGGCGAGACCATCCGCATGGACGGCGCGCTGCGCATGGCGCCGCGCTGATCCGCGCTGCCGCGCGCTTGCCTCGCCCCAGACGGGCACCCCCGGGCGATGACGCCGCACGGTCCCGCACATGACGATGCCTCGTCACGGTCCACCCGTGACGAGGCATCGTCATGTGGCCATCAGAACCCCGAGGTCCTGACCTGCGCGGGGCCCCGGGGGGTCGTGCCGCTGAGGTCGGCGCGGCCCCCGGGGAGCAGGATGCAGCTCAGTCGACCGTGAGCACGATCTTGCCCACGGCGTGGCCCTCCTGGCTTGCGGCGAACGCCTCCGGGAGCTGCTCGAGCGGGAATGTGCGGTCCACGCGGACGGCGAGCTTGCCGGCGTCGGCCAGGCGGGCGAGCTCGGTGAGCTGCTCGGAGTCCGGGGTGACCCACAGGTAGTGGCCGCCGTTCTCCGCCACCGAGGGGTCCGCGATGGAGCCGTGCTGGCCGCCCTCGGCGAGCACGGCCAGGGTGTCCTCCAGGACGCCGCCCACGAAGTCCGCGACGACGTCCACGCCATTCGGGGCGAGCTCCCGCACGCGCTCCGCGAGGCCCTCGCCGTACTCCACGGGCTCGGCGCCGAGCTCGCGCACGTAGTCGTGGTTGCGGGCGGACGCGGTGCCGATCACGCGGGCGCCGAACGCCTTGGCGATCTGCACACCCATGCTGCCCACCCCGCCGGAGGCCGCGTGGATCAGCACGGTCTTGCCCTCCGCGAGGCCCAGCCGGGTGAGCACCTGGTACGCGGTGAGCCCCGCGAGCGGCAGGCCACCGGCCTCTTCCCAGGACATGGCCTCCGGCTTGGGGGCGAGCGCCCGCACGGGCACGGAGACGTACTGCGCGAACGTGCCGCCGTGGACCCAGTCCTTGCGGGCGTAGGCGATCACCTCGTCCCCCTCGGAGACGCCGGGGGTGTCGAAGCCCTTCTGCGTCACCACACCGGCGACGTCCCAGCCCGGAACCACCGGGAACTGTGCGTTCATCACGGGGTCCAGCCCGCCGGACATCACCTTCCAGTCCACGGGGTTGATCCCCGCCGCCTTGACCCGCACCAGGACCTCGCCGGGCCCCACCTTGGGCAGGGGCTGGTCGGTGAGCTCCAGGACGGACGGGTCGCCGTACTGCTGATAGGTCTGTGCCTTCATCGTGGTCATGTCCGACTCAACGGGATCGGGCGGGAGCCTTATTCCATGCCGCGGCAAGTTCTTCCGTGCGCGGGGCGCGCTCCCTGCGCTGTCCGCCTGGCGACGTCGCACGGTCGCCCCGGTCCCGGTCCCGGCCCTCGCGTCTCAGGCGCTGATCAGCGCAATCCCCGTGAGCACCGCCGCGCAGCCGACGAGCCGCGGGACCAGGCGGTTCTCCTTGTGGATCCACCAGGCGAGCAGTGAACCCACCACGATGCTCGACTCCCGCAGCGGTGCCACCAGCGCCACCGGCGTGGACTGCATGGCGAACAGCACCAGGATGTACGCGAGCGGGGACAGCAGCCCCACGGACACGATCTTCCCCCGGTCCAGCCTCCAGGACTCCACCATCTGCTCCCGCTGCCGCCACGCCTTGGGGGTCAGGGTCAGCACGAGCACCACGGAGGTGAGCGCGAAGTACAGCACGGGCGGAAGGTCCAGGGCGGTCATCGAGTGGTCATCCCACAGGGTGTACCCGGCAATGCACGCACCCACCGCGGCACCCCAGAGCACGCCGGTCAGGGCGGAGCCGCGCCTCGGGGCGGGTGCGGCGTCGTCGTGCGGTGCGGAGGGGCTGCCCCCGGCGGTGTCGCCAGCAGCGCCACCGGCGGCCGCGGCGTCGTCCTCGGAGGAGGCGGCGGCAGGGGAGGTGGGAGTGCCGAACGTGGCCACCACGGCCACGCCCACCAGGACCGCGACGGCGCCCGCCGCGGCGGTGAGGGAGAGCTGCTCGCCCAGGAGCAGCACCGCCACGAACATCGTGATCATGGGCCCGGTGCCGCGGGCCACGGCGTAGACCACGCCCAGGGGCGCGCGGTCGTAGCCGGTCTGCAGGGCGATCCCGTAGACGGTGTGCAGCAGCCCGGAGACCACGGCAGCGCCCACGAGCGGCCACCCCCAGGACTGCCACGCGCCGGGCTCCAGCAGGCTCACGGGAACGAGCACGATTGCCGAGACGAGCCCGTACCACCACACGAACAGCGTTCCGTTGCCGCGGACCCCCTTGGCGAGGATGTTCCACACGGCGTGCACCACGGCGGCCAGCAGGATGAGGGAGACGCTGAGAGTCGACATCACCACCATTGGAGCGCACGGGGAAGGGCCGGGGCCAACCGGGTGGCGAAGTGTGTCAGCAGGAGGTGGCTGCACCCCGACCCCCGGGTGAACGGTTCGTGAACTCCGGTGCTGCTCACTCGCCCCGGAGCGTCATGAGCTCGGCCATGGCCGCGACCGTCTGGCGGGCGATGTCCGTCCTGTTCTCCACGTGCAGCTTGAACATGACCCCCTCGCCCAGGGAGATGACCAGCTCCGCGGGAATCGTGGTGCGCCCACTGAGCCTGAGCAGCTCGCGGGCCTGCGCCTCGAGCCGCACGCGCTCCGCCGCCAGCACGGTGGCGAGCTCCGCGTTCTCCCGGGTGGTGTCCACGAGCCAGCACAGGGTGCCCCGCAGGTCCTCGTCCCCCAGGGCGCTGCCGGTGATGACCCGCAGCATGCGGTGCGCGGTGAGCTCCGCGTCCGGGCGGGTGCCGTCCTCGGCGGCCTCCCGCAGGACGCGCTGCGCCTCGGCGTCCCGGCGGGTCTCGATGTCCTCCACGCACGCGCGCAGCAGGGCGTCCCGGGTGGCGAAGTAGTAGCGGATGGAGCCGTTGGGCACACCCGCCCGCTCGGCCACCTGGCGGTGGGTCACGGCGGCCGTCCCACCGCGCGCCAGCAGCTCGCACGCGGCGGCGAGGATGTCGGCCCGGCGCTCCACGGCGCGGGCCTGGGTGCCGGTCATGGTCATCACTCCCAAAACTAGTACGGGCGTACAACTATGCTATATCCTCGTCCCGTGCCACCCGCCGTGCGGGCAGAGACAGCGAGAAGGCCAGCGCCGCCATGACAGCCACCCTTGACACCTCCCAGGAGAGCACGGCCCCGGACGGGGCCCCACGCTCCTTCCTGCTCTCCCTCGCCGCCGTCCTGGGCGTGGGGCCGTTCGCCATCGACATGTACCTCGCGTCCCTTCCCCAGATCGGCGCGGACTTCGCCGCCCCGTCCTGGACCGTGCAGCTCACCCTCACCGGCTACCTCGTGATGCTCGGCGCCGGGCAGCTCGTGGCGGGGCCCGTGACGGACGCGTTCGGGCGGCGTCGTCCCCTGCTGCTGGGCCTCGCGGTGTTCATCGCGAGCTGCCTGCTGGCGGCGGCGGCCCCGAGCATGGCCGTCCTGGTGGTCGCCCGCATGCTGCAGGGCGCGGGTGCCGCCATGGCGTTCGTGGTCATCAACAGCGCCGTGCGGGACCGCGTGACGGGCGACGCCGCCACCCAGGCCTTCGCGGTGCTCGTCACCGTGACCTCGGTGGTGCCCATGATCTCCCCGGCCGTGGGCGGCTGGGTGGGCCAGTTCTTCGGGTGGCGCCCGGTGTTCCTGGTGCTCGCGCTGATCGGGCTCATCGCCCTGGGCGTGGTGTTCCGGTGGCTGCCGGAGTCGCTGCCGCCGCAGCGGCGGGTGGCCCTGAACTTCGGGCCCGTGCTGCGCGCGTACGCCGGGCACCTGGGCTCGTGGCGCATGCTGCTGCCGCTGGGGGCGCTCGCGGGCAGCTTCGTCTACCTGTTCTGCTACCTGGGCGGGGCCTCCTACGTGTACCAGGGGCACTACGGGGTGGGCCAGGCGGAGTTCGGCATGATCTTCGGGGTCACCGGCATCGCCTCGGTGCTGGGCGCGGTCATGGGCCACCGGCTGGCGTACCGGATGAGCACGGGCAGGCTCGGTGTGCTCGGCGTGCTCGTCATGGTGGCGGGCGGCGTCCTCTCCACCGCGGCGGCCCTCTTCTCCGACTCGCTGCTCCTGCTGGCCCTCGGCGTGGGCTTCGGGCTGCTGGGGCTGGGCGCGTGCGAACCCGCGTTCATGTCCCTGTGCATGTCCTCGGCCACCGAGAACGTGGGGGCGGCCTCCGCGCTGCTGGGCGCCACCCAGTTCCTCGCCGGCGCGCTGACGACGGCGCTCATCGCCTTCCCCGCCTCCGCCGCCTCCTGGGCCTGGGCCGTCACGATGCTCGGCGTCGCCCTCGTCTCGCTGCTGCTCGCGGGCCTCGCGGCGCGCCGGGAGAGGTCCGCGACCGGGCAGGCGGACGCGGAGGCGTGACCTGCGGGGCGGGTTTCTGAGGGGGGCGCTCACAGACCAGTCCGGCGCGCTGCTCTGCCTCACCCGCGCCACCTGGAGGTGGTGGGCGCCGGTCCTCTATGATCAGCGTCGAGTACTTGCCGTGTCACCGACAACTCAGGAGCAGACCATGCCCGCATCCCCCGCTGAAAGTGCCCGGAGCACGGAACCGCCCCTGCGG